>NZ_JBHLXE010000104.1:0-16126 GCF_042432445.1 Thorsellia kenyensis
CTACGAACAAGGCTGACTGATAATTTTCAGGTGCTAAAACCTGCATCTTGATTTCCATTGAGTATAAATTTGAAAATTCAATCCCATAATCGACTGTTTTATACTCTAAAAACACACTAAATGAAAAATATAACTAAATATCTGCACTTAATCACATTTTAATTTCTTTCAAGCATTAACAAATTAATTAAATATTGCTATGCTTAGGATATCGACTAATTTTTTATACTAAACCTTTTTTATACTAAACCTAAAGTTTTTAAGTTTTTGCTTATTGGGATTGATCTCCCTTTTTTATTACAGACTAGTAAGGAGTTATCGAATGTTAGAATCCTATCGCCAACACGTTACACAAAGAGCCGCTGAGGGTGTCGCACCTAAGCCTCTAAATGCTAACCAAGTAGCTGATCTTGTCACTTTATTAAAAAATCCGCCTGCCGGCGAAGAGGATTTTTTATTTGAACTTATTAGTCAACGTGTTCCCCCAGGAGTAGATGAGGCCGCATATGTAAAAGCAGGCTTTTTATCAGCTATAGTCAAAGGTGAAGCACAATCACCCATTATTGATAAAATTAAAGCGTTAGAATTATTAGGAACGATGCAAGGGGGGTATAATATCGAACCTCTCATCGATGCCCTAGATGACGATAATTTAGCACCAACTGCAGTTAAAGCCCTTTCCCATACTCTTCTCATGTTTGATAATTTCTATGATGTAGAAGACAAAGCAAAAGCAGGCAATCAACACGCTAAAAAAATCATTCAATCATGGGCTGATGCTGAGTGGTTTACTTCCAGGCCTAAACTGGCAGATAAAATTACTCTGACCGTTTTTAAAGTAACAGGTGAAACTAATACAGATGATCTGTCTCCAGCTCAAGATGCGTGGTCAAGGCCCGATATTCCTCTTCATGCACTTGCAATGCTTAAAAATCCACGCGAGGGAATTGTGCCTGATGAACCTGGTGCAATAGGCCCCATCAAGCAAATTGAAGAACTAAACAAAAAAGGGTTCCCTTTAACCTATGTAGGAGATGTTGTAGGTACAGGATCGTCTCGTAAATCGGCAACCAACTCTGTCCTTTGGTTTATGGGAGACGATATTCCTTTTGTCCCAAATAAAAGAGCTGGTAGTGTTGTCCTAGGAAGTAAAATAGCCCCTATTTTCTTTAATACAATGGAAGATGCTGGTGCGCTTCCTATTGAAGTCGATGTATCAAACCTTAACATGGGCGATGTGATTGATGTGTACCCATATGAAGGAAAAATTTGTAAACATGGTACCAATGACGTGTTAGCAACTTTCTCATTGAAAACAGAAGTATTGATTGACGAAGTCCAAGCTGGTGGGCGTATTCCTCTCATCATAGGCCGTGGATTAACAAATAAGGCACGTAAATCTCTGGGCCTTGGACATTCTGATCTCTTTCGCAACAATGCCGCTGTAGCTGCAAGCAATAAAGGCTTTACCCTCGCTCAAAAAATGGTGGGTAAAGCATGCGGTGTTGCCGGGGTAAGACCTGGTGAATATTGTGAACCTAAAATGACTTCTGTTGGTTCACAAGATACAACAGGTCCAATGACGCGTGATGAGCTTAAAGATTTAGCTTGTCTTGGCTTCTCTGCTGATCTTGTGATGCAATCTTTCTGTCATACAGCAGCATACCCTAAACCTGTAGATGTTGAAACGCACCATACGCTTCCTGATTTTATTATGAATCGTGGCGGCGTTTCTTTACGCCCAGGCGATGGTATTATTCACTCATGGTTAAATCGTATGTTACTGCCTGATACTGTGGGTACAGGTGGTGACTCTCATACACGCTTCCCTATCGGTATCTCTTTCCCAGCAGGATCAGGTTTAGTGGCTTTCGCTGCCGCAACAGGTGTTATGCCACTTGATATGCCAGAATCTGTCCTGGTTCGTTTTAAAGGAGAGATGAGACCTGGTATTACCCTTCGTGACTTAGTTCATGCGATTCCTTACTACGCAATTCAAAAAGGACTATTAACTGTTGAGAAAAAAGGCAAGAAAAACATTTTCTCTGGAAGAATTCTTGAAATTGAAGGCTTGCCTAAACTTAAAGTTGAGCAAGCATTTGAATTAGCCGATGCTTCTGCTGAACGTTCAGCAGCTGGATGTACCATTAAATTAGATAAAGAGCCTATCATTGAATATCTAAACTCAAATATCATCATGCTCAAATGGATGATAGCAGAGGGCTATGGTAACCAAAGAACAATTGAACGTCGTATTAATGAAATGAAAGAATGGCTAGCTAATCCAGAGCTTATGGAAGCTGACAAGGATGCTGAATATGCTGAAATCATTGAAATTGATTTAGCTGATATTAAAGAACCTATTTTATGTGCACCTAATGATCCTGATGATGCAAGATTACTTTCTGAGGTTGCTAATGATAAAATTGATGAAGTATTTATTGGCTCATGTATGACCAATATCGGTCATTTTAGAGCGGCGGGTAAATTACTCGATCAGTTTAATGGACAAATTCCAACGCGTTTATGGATAGCACCACCCACAAAAATGGATGCGGCACAATTAACGGAAGAAGGTTATTATAGTAAATTTGGCCGCAGTGGTGCTCGCTTAGAAATGCCTGGCTGTTCTTTATGTATGGGTAACCAGGCCCGTGTGGCAGATGGTGCATCAGTAGTTTCTACCTCAACTAGAAACTTCCCTAACCGCTTAGGTAAAGATGCAAATGTCTATCTAGCCTCTGCTGAACTGGCTGCTGTGACTGCAATTTTAGGTAGAATTCCAACTTTAGATGAATACTTAGAGGCAATGTCTCATGTTGACAAAACTAAGGATGACACTTACCGTTACCTTAATTTTAATGAACTTGACTATTATACTCAAAAGGCTGACACTGTTATTTTTCAAGCTAAGGTGTAATTGCCATTTTTATGGATGGGTTAATTGTAAAATATAGCCCATCTTTTTTAAGTTTATCTACTCAACAAAGGAAGATATATATCTTCCTTTGTTTTTTGGTATGATACTTAGAATTATTTTAATTCACTATTTTTTTCTTATTCTTTTTATTTTTACTTTATTGACTTTGTTTACTTTATTGACTTTGTTTACTTTAGATTTTGATAAGAGAGAGAGTAACTGATTATGACTCAAACACTTCATAACCTAGCATTAAAAACTATTGACGAGCAGCGCACTCTTCAAGTTGATATGGCAGCATCATCAGTTGCCTATGAAGAGAAGTATGGGCAATTAGTTAATATTAATGAAATTAAAAAAAATATTCCAACAGATCTTTTAGAATATTTTGACATTAAATTAGAGCACTACAGAAATCTAAGTAAAAAATTAGGTAAATTAGACTCGATTGAAGATTAAGCCTTTATCAAGCTCTAAATATAACAAATCATCATTATCCCCACTCCTTTTAAGGAACCCCACGGAATGATTTTCTTGAAGTTTCAGCGATAAGATTTCAAATCGCTAGAACATTCAATAAGCCGGCCACTCAAGTTTTGACTAATCTGTTAGTTTATTCACTGCGGTTAGGTTTCATATAAATAATAAAAATAAATTTTAACTGTTATTTTGTTTGATTTATTAAACAAGAATGCTATTATGCGTCTACTTTTTTTAATAAGGGAAACTACTAAGGAGTTATTAATGTCTCATGTAGAAATTGAACCATTTAAAACGCACAGTAAACCATCCACTTTATCTACAAAAAAACTCTTAGGAATTTCAGGCTTAGCTTGGATGTTTGATGCAATGGATGTCGGTATACTCTCTTTTATCATTGCAGCTCTAATGAAAGATTGGCAGCTTAATCCAACTCAACTGGGGTGGATTGGCAGTGTAAATTCCATAGGAATGGCGGTTGGGGCTGTTTTTTTTGGGATCTTATCAGATAGGATTGGACGCAAACAGGTTTTCATTTTTACCTTAATCCTATTTTCTGTCGCCAGTGGATTATCTGCGTTAACTAATACACTGAGCCTTTTCCTTATCCTACGTTTTTTCGTAGGTGCCGGCTTAGGGGGTGAGCTACCTGTAGCATCTACTCTAGTCTCTGAAAGTGTTCCTGCTAACAAACGAGGACAAATTGTTGTTTTACTCGAAAGTTTTTGGGCAGCAGGCTGGATTTTAGCGGCATTAATAGCCTACTTTGTTATTCCGACCTATGGATGGCGAGTTGCTTTACTATTAACCGCACTACCCGCATTTTATGCCATTTATTTGAGGCTTAAATTGCCTGACTCACCAAAGTTTGTAAACACACAATTAACGCAAGAGAAACTCTCTTTAGGAAAAAAACTCAATCTAGTATGGTCAAGACCTTATCTTAAGTCAACAACAATGCTGTGGATATTATGGTTTACCGTCGTTTTCTCATATTACGGCATGTTTTTATGGTTACCGAGTGTCATGATAGGAAAAGGGTTTACCCTTATTAAGAGTTTTCAATATATTTTAATTATGACCCTAGCTCAACTCCCAGGATACTTTTTAGCCGCTTTTTTAATAGAAAGAATTGGTCGGAAGTGGGTTTTAATCTCATTTTTAATAGGTACAGCAATCAGTGCTTATCTCTTTGGTCAAGCACAAAGTGCTGCAATGCTAATCGGCTATGGTATGTTATTGTCGTTTTTCAATTTAGGGGCTTGGGGCGCTTTATATGCTTATACTCCTGAACATTATCCAACAACAATTAGAGGTACAGGCGTCGGAATGGCAGCAGCATTTGGTCGCATAGGGGGTATTTTAGGGCCCTTGCTGGTTGGCTATATGATTAGCTTTAATTATTCAATTACTACCATCTTTTTGTTTTTTGCGCTGACTATACTACTCGGAGTTATTGCAGTAGCATTTCTTGGCAATGAAACGAAACAAACTGAACTGGAATAAGCAGACTTTTCTGCCTATTGTTGCAAATTGACTTTACGTTATGGGCTAAAAAATGATGCGACTCATTCAGTTTAGCCTTTTGTTATTATGACATTATTTAGTTAAGTTAGCATAACTGGCAATTAACCACTTGATTCCTTGTCCTTGAAAAGCAATTTGCAATCTTGTATGAGCACCCTCTCCTTCAATATTGATGATTGTACCATCTCCAAATTTAGAGTGTGTAACCCGTTGACCAAGTTGGTATTCTGAAGAATTCCACGTAGCAGCTAACTTATGGGTTGAGGCATTTCTTTGTATAGATGGGGTTTTAATAGCGCCTCTTAATCTCACTTCTTCCAATAAATTTTCAGGCAATTCAGAAATAAACCGAGAAGGCTTATGCCTAACTTCATTGCCCCATAGGCGCCTAACCTCTGTGTACGATAACGTTAATTTTTCTCTAGCACGTGTAATGCCCACATAAGCTAAACGTCGTTCTTCCTCAAGTCTGGTCTCATCCTCACCTGACATCTGACTCGGGAAAATTCCTTCCTCAAGTCCCACAATGAAGACCTGCTCAAATTCTAATCCTTTTGCAGAGTGAACTGTCATCATTTGCACCGCATCTTGATGAGCCTCTGCTTGAGTTTCGCCGGCTTCTAATGAGGCATGGGCTAAAAATGCCTGAAGCGGAGTCATCTCATAATCTTGGACCGTAATCAAAAACTCTTTTGTGGCATTTATCAGCTCTTCAAGGTTATCTATTCTAGTTTCCGCTTTTTCACCTTGTTCTTGCTTGTAATAATCATATAAGCCAGAGTGTTTTATAATATGAGCAGCTTGGGCGTTCAATTCTTCCTGATAGGTCTCTTTATCTAATGCTTCTATTAATTCAATAAAACGTTGCACCGCACCCGCTGAGCGGCCTGGTAATATATTTTTTTCTAGTAAAGATAATGAGGCTTGCCATAAGGTAAACTCATTTTGCCTTGCATGCTGACGTAGTGTATCTAATGTTCTCTCTCCCATTCCTCTTGGCGGTACATTAATAATACGTTCAAAGGCTGCATCATCATCTCGGTTTGAAATAATTCTTAAATAAGCCAATGCATCCTTAATTTCTTGTCTATCAAAAAAACGCATTCCACCATAGATACGATAAAAAACTCCTCCTTGGATCATAGCTTCTTCAATAACCCGAGATTGAGCATTACTCCTATAAAGTACAGCGCATTGTGCAAGGGGTTTACCTGCTTCATGCCATTTTTTTATTTGATCAACAACAAAGCGTGCTTCATCTAATTCATTAAAGGCTGCGTAAATGCTAATCAATCCACCCTCTTTATTTTCAGTCCAAAGATTTTTTCCCATCCTGTCTTGATTATTAGAAATAAGTGCATTTGCTGCTTCTAGAATAGGGGATGTCGAACGATAATTTTGTTCTAATCGGATGATTTCAGCACCGTCATAATCGCGTGTGAATCGACGTATATTTTCAATTTGAGCACCACGCCAACCGTAAATAGATTGGTCATCATCCCCAACTATCATTACATTAGCAGGTGTTGAATCATATCCAGAGGGCAATTGCCCTGTTGCTAAAAGTTTTATCCATGCATATTGAATATGATTTGTATCTTGGAATTCGTCCACCAAAATTTGAGAAAACCTAGCTTGATAATGTGCAAGTATATTAGGGTTATTTTTTAATAACTCATAGGTTCTTAGTAATAATTCAGCAAAATCTACTAAACCTGCTCTATCGCATGAGGTTTGATAAACAGAATAAATATTCTTCCACTGTTCATCTATTTTATTTCCATAAGTTTCGATTTCTTTAGGTCTTAAACCTTCATCTTTTTTATTATTTATATACCAAACAGCTTGCTTTGCTGGCCAATTTTTTTCATCCAAATTTAACGCTTTTAAAATACGTTTGACCATCCTTATCTGATCGTCAGGATCGATAACTTGAAAAGTTTTAGGAAGTAAAGCTTCCTCAGCATGAGTACGTAGTAAACGATGTGCTAAACTATGGAATGTACCAATCCACATGCCCTGATGAGCATTTCCCATGAGTGCACTGATCCTATGCTGCATTTCTTTAGCCGCTTTATTTGTAAACGTTACTGCAAGGATATTGTGGGAAGATAAATTTTCCAGTGCCATTAACCAAGCAATTCTATGAACTAAAACCCTTGTTTTGCCACTACCTGCTCCTGCTAGCACCAATAAATTTTGCTTTGGGGCACTTACAGCATGACGCTGTTTATCATTGAGTCCATCTAATAATTCAGATACGTCCATCATATTTTTTCTTCGTCTGCATAAACATAATAAAAAGGAAATTGTCCAAGGTAAAGGAATACTATAATTGTAAAAAGGATATATGCTAGAATACCACTAAATAGATTTTTTTTCTAAGCCTTTGAACATATAGAGCTATATTTGATTTTTTAAAAGTAGAGTGCTTAGCTAACAAAAAACAAGAGTGTATTTTTTATGGAAAATTTTGATCTTGATGAACTAGACATTCGATTACTCAAAGCTCTTCAATTAGATGCAAGTCTCACCAATGAAGCGCTAGCAAAAAAAATGCATACATCATCAGCGACCTGCTTACGTAGAATTAGCCGTTTAAAGAGTTTAGGCTATATTCAAAAGGAGGTGGTGATATTAAATGCTAATCACTTTAAAGAGTCTATTAAAGCCATTGTAGAAATTACTTTAGAGAAACAAACCAGTGATGCCATTACTTTGCTAGAAAATGCACTTATCAAACAATCTGCTGTGAAACAGTGCTATCGTGTGGCAGCAAATAGCGATATTGTTATTATTTTAAATGTTGAGTCAATGGATGAATATCATACGTTAGTCAATAAACTACTCTCCTCTCAGTTCAACATTCGCAACGTAAGAGCTCTTTTTATTACCCATCAGAGTAAATTTGATACGAGTATACCGCTTTAAAAAAACTAATGTTCATAACATAATTTAAAAAACATATTTTAAAGAACATTTTTTATAGGTTGATAAGCAAAAAATTAATATTAAATTTAATATTTATGTTTAGGGTTAGGGTTAGGGTTAGGGTTAGGGTTAGGGTTAGGGTTAGGGTTAGGGTTAGGGTTAGATGATCTAGGATTGGACATGCAATTACACCATTTTTTATTGATACTATGGGTAAGCCGAAGAAGCTATTCTTCATCAAAAAGAGGCAACTGATCAACAACGATTTGGTTTAGTGAAGGGACATTAGACTGTTGCATTGCAGCTTTCTTTGATCTGACATATCGAGCATATCGCTGTTTAGTCAATCTAATGACTTCTCTTTTTTGAGTATTATTGTAATTGAGCCACTCAAATCTTTCAGCTCTATTCCTAAAACATCCCATGCATATACCTTTTTCGTTCGTTTGGCATACTCTAATGCAAGGGCTAGGGATTTCAAAAAATTCAAACTGCTCACTCATTTATCATGTCCAATAATTGGGGAATTCAGTGATATCATAAAATAACTAAATAGTTCCTTTTTAATCAAAAATAGATAATTTAAGATTAAAATTATTTTCTAGATAATTATAATATGATTTTTACAAAGAAGGCAGTGATTATTTGAAATATCTCCCCCATAAATTAATTGAGGAAGATAAATCGAATAGAATAAAACTAGCTAAAAAGTAATATTGATAATATCAGCGTGCTTAATATACCGATTATAACAGGGATGGATGTTCTCTTTACTATATCAAAAGGATTTGATTTGGTAATAGCCGCAACAATGATGATAACTGCTGCCACAGGTGAAGCAGATCTAATTAGATTTGCCGTTAATTGCATAGGCAAGGCAACGGAAACACTATTAACATTTAAACCGGCAGTAATTTCTGGAATAATATTAATAAAAGAGTAAAAAACAGCCAAACCGCTTCCGCTGATAAACCCTATTATAGCCGTCGCGCTAGTGAAAATTAACGTGAGAAAAATACCAACATTTTCGATATTTTCTACGCTGTTAATTATCATATCAATTGTGCCTTGTTTCTTTAATCCTTCAACAAGTAGACTCGCCGCAACAATTAAAGAAACAACTTGGGCTAGCCCCGCCCCCATTCCATTAAAAAAGATCCCTAAGTCTTTTGTTGTTTCTTTGACTTTTCCTTTTCTAATTAATTCAACGCAAAGAGCTATGCCTAAACAGATAAATGTAATTTCAATAATACCAATTTTTATCTCTTTAAAAAATATTCCCAATACAAACACAAATAATAATGGAAGTACAGGAAACAACCCATAATAAGAAGGGGGCAAATCTTGCACAATGTGTAGTTTATCTTTATCTATACCAGTATCTTCAACCACCTGTTTTTTGTCCATAAATTTTTGCCAAAAATAGTGCGCGATAGCCATCAGAAATAGTGTTGGAATAGAGACTGGTGCATGATAGTAAGTCACATACTCCACTAATGGAATTCCTAGCTTTTCAGCGGCAAGCACATTATCAGCGCCAAGTGGGGTAGGCATGATAGTAGCGGTAGTCGCTATAACTGCACCAGCTGTCAAAGTTGACATGCCAGAGAATTTAAGTACTGGGTAAAGTGTTGCCATCAATAAAACAGCAAGACTTGAAGCACTTGGCACGACTAATGAAAGTAAATTTCCCAAAAGAAAAATTACTGGCACTAGAAAATAAGGAGATTTGATTTTTTTTAATGGTTTTGTTAGTAAATGCACAGTGACATCATTAGCACCAATATGTGTCATATAACTTGAGAAACCAAACAAAACCATTATAGTTAATCCTATGTTCCCTAATTGTTTAATGAATATTAATGTAACCATCTTTAAGGGATCTAACCAGATTACCCCTGTAGATTCTTTCTCATCTAAAATGATTTTTCCTGCAAATACAGCACAATAGAGTAAGCTTAATCCAGCTATAAATAAAATAGCTTTAGCATCATAGTTTTTAGCAATTAAATATCCAGCAATGATGAATATTGTTAAAGGAATAATTATATCAATCATAGAAACCTCATTTTGAATTTAACTGACTCGGCTCAATGCATTCTTAGCCCAAATTCTAAAACCCTCTACATTGATCCCCAAACAAACTGAAGCATTAGGAGATTTACCCAGTTTATTAAAAATATCAACAACTGTAGTTCCTAAAGTAAGTTCACTACTTGTTTCTATATCTACAAAACACGCCTTAGTTTCAAATAGTTCAGGTTTAGAAATATACGCAATTGCACATAAATCATGCATTGTTAATCCTGATTTCATGCTACCAGACCGATAATGACCAAATACTTTATGAAGCATATTGCATGCGTAATTCATTTTAGGTAGTGCATCTATGATTTCAGGGGGTAATATTGCTTGTCGCGTGACATCTAATCCAACCATGACAAGCGGTAAACCTGCGTGAAAAACAATCTTTGCTGCTTCTGGATCTATAAAAATATTAAACTCTGCATTCGGAGTATGATTCCCTCTTCCCGCAGATCCCCCCATCAATACAATTCGAGCAATTTTTTCTTTTGCCTCAGGGTATAATGTTAGAAGTAAAGCAATATTAGTCAGTGGCCCTACTGGAACTAACGTTATTTTTTCATTCGAAGACATCAATAATTTATACATTTCATTTACTGCATTATCAGCAAGCAGTGGTGTAAGCTCATCATCATAATCAAAGCCATCCATGCCTGAATGACCGTGTATATGCGCTGCATTATCCAAATTTCTAATTAATGGCGCTTTTGCACCTTTTGCTAGTGGGATTTTTTTCCCAAGAAATGCAGTTAATCTTTGAGCATTAAACGTTGTTTTTTCAATATCTACATTGCCCGCGACTGTCGTCATTAACCGCATATCAATTTTAGGGTCAAATAGTGCTGCAATGATGGCTACGGCGTCATCGATACCCGGATCTGTATCAAAAATAATAGGAATAGATTGGTTATTAGACATTGTGACACTCCTGTTTCATTTTTAGTTTGTATTAATAAATATGTATTTAGATAAATCTTTATTTATATTGTTAAACCCTTTGCATACGATAGAGTGGCTCTGATTGAATGCGATTTAAAACCCAATCGTGACTTGGCATATTTGAGGCCCCTTTCCGTTCGACTGCTAAAGAAGCAAATGCATTAGCATACTGAATCGCATAGTGAATATCGCAACCATTTGCTAATGCACCAGCTAGAGCACCATTAAATGCATCCCCTGCTCCTGATGTATCTATAGGGATGGCTTTATAAGCTGGAAAATGTAAATACTCATTGCCATCGAAAAAAAGTACTCCTTGATGAGACAACGTAATAATGATTTTTTTTACTCCCATCTGATGAATCTTTAGTGCCGCTTGCTTAGCTGTGTTAATATCTTCAACAACTATTCCTGTTAAATCAGAAGCTTCTGTTTCATTTGGGGTCAAAATATCAATTTTACTTAATACTGATCTTACCTCAGGTAAATAAGGCGCTGGATTTAAGATGACTTGCAAATTAAACTCTGCTGCTTTTGTTAATGCATATTCAGTCATCTCAAAATTATTTTCTAATTGTGTCAAAAAAACCCGCCCTTTTTTTAGAAAATCTAACTGAGAATCTATTTCAGATCTGGTCAAAGTCTCATTGGCACCTGGATTTATGGTAATAAAATTTTCTGCATTCTCTGTATTAACAATTATTATGGCATTTCCAGTATGCACAGAGAGGTGTTCGAATAAGGATAAACTATTGATTTTAGTTGATTGAAGGTACGTTTTTGCCATCTCATAAAACTCATCTCTGCCAACTTTTGCTGTAAAATGGACATGATTATTGACGTTCGCCGCAGCAGTAGCTTGATTAGCCCCTTTTCCACCTGCATAAAAATGTGTAGACTTCCCTCTAACCGTTTGGCCACTTTTAGGGAATGTTACCACTTCTGAAACGATGTCGACATTAAATGAACCTAAAACAAACACCTCTGGTTTATTATGATTTGTCATCATAGAAAGCTCCTGAGTATCTTGATAAATTGATAAACTATTAATAATATTTTTTAATCCCGATAATTGAAAAATATGCTGACTTATAGGCCCTAGTATTTCAGCACCACCATAATGAATTGAACAAATCCCATTTTTTTCTAATAAACTCAAATCATTGCGAATGGTTCTTTCCGTCACTCCAAGCTTTTTAGCTAGTACATTTACTTTAACTTTGCCAGATTCATTTAATTGCTCAATGATATGAAGTAATCTCTGATCCTTTGGGGTGCTACCACGCATAACAAAACCTACTCTGTATTTTAGTGTTAAGATGTCAGTACTTTGGGGTATTTTTTTAAAAAATTAGTGAGGTAATTGTATAAGATGGGAATTAAATTAAATAGCGAACATATCAACATAAGGTTTTAAAACGGAAAATAAATTTCCGTTTTAAAACCTTATGTTGTTCATTAAATTGTATTTAGAAGGGAAACTCAGTAATTGGCTTGAAAAGCTGGTAGACCATTTTTGTTTAATTAATTACATTCTATACCATAGTTCTGTTGGTAATATTCAACTTCCTCAGATTGCATATACTTAAATTGAGCGCACATAGTGAAATTGCCTTTCATCTGGCCATCCTTAGTATATGCCCAGTCGGAAACGTCAACAACATCAAAACGGTATCTTTGGCCTAGCGATAAATGTGTAACATAGGCAGGTTGATTAGCAATTGAACCCTCAATTTGATTATCCACTTTCTTAATATCAGAAAGCCAGATATGCTCACCTTCATTTGTCTGAGGATTAACAATTAACACTTTCATGCCAAAGCTTTCAACTTCAGCTGCAGGATCTTCAAGAGCTCGGAAAAATTCATCTATTGAAGCACGAGCATTTCGTATCGCTTGATTCATTTCTTCATCATCTGTTTCCACTTCAATAACTCCTTTTTGAGTAGATTCACTCTCATTATTTGCGAAAGTAGAATTTACTGAAAACAAGGAAAGAAATACTGAAACAAAAATTATACAGATAGTTTTTTTCATAATATCACTTTAGGTTCATTTAGTCCCTACGAATAAAGAACTTAATAATTATTATATGTTAAAAAATTCAGCAAACAACGCACGATAAAAAACTGAAGGACCAATCTAGTACAACAGAGAATAGTGCAATTATTTCTGGATTTATATCGGTGTTACTCTAAAAAAACTTGTATCAACAAGATAGCTTAGATATTATTCAAATGTTGCTGTCCAATCACAGCTAATCTAAACAAGATCACAGAGGTTTTTTATTTACATAACTTTAATTATACCCGTAAAAAAGCATACTACAATACTTTTTTATACTAGTACCTGTATTGAAGAGATGATCTTATTCGTTGGAATTTTATCTTGATTGCTCCCCGCGCTAAAAGGCCATACTTCCCACTTTATCTGATAAAACCTTTGATAACGTTTATTTTCATAAGCTTTTATGGGCAGAAACAACGAATCCCACCAGGTTTAAATCATCTATCCGTTTGTGCTAGATGCTGAGGGCCGCGTTGATGTTGCTATTATATTCTTTATAACAAACAGGGTAAAACTAGCAAGCATTTTTATCGGCGGCTGAAAAATTGGAAATTGTGATCTTAGAAATGGATGGAATAGCCGGACATCTTCCCCTATTTTTTATTTATCCGTGAACCTTTAGTCAGTATCATGGTCAATAATTTGAAATCATCTAACAGACGTTAAGAAAGGAATTGAAATACACCTTTTTACAAGCCGAGTAATTGAGCCGAGCTTTGGTTATTATGCTTTTTCGCTTGTAGTACTGGAGGTTCTACAAGCGAAACGATTAATATAGACTGTAAAATGGTAAGAACACCTAAAAGAGCACTCTTATATCCAAGTCTAGTTGGACGAGGGTTTACAGGCTTTTCGCTAAAAGCGCTAATATCAATTGTCAATATTCATAGGCCAACCGCCTAATCTTTTCCATTTATTCACAATTTGACAAAATAAAAGAGCAGTTTGATTAGTATCATAAAGAGCAGAATGCGCTTGACTATTATCAAAACCAATACCTGCTAGGTGGCACGCTTTAGCCAGCACTGTATGGCCATAAACTAATGCACTTAAGGCAGCTGTGTCAAATGTAGCAAATGGATGAAAAGGATTTTTTTTTATCTTAGCGCGTTCAGCAGCTGCCATGACAAAAGAAAAATCAAAATTAGCGTTATGTGCTACCATCACTGCTCGAGAACAATCCGTATCTTTGATTCCTTGACGAATCTCTCTAAAAATTTCTTCAAGAGCAGTTTGCTCATCAACGGCATTTCTCAAAGGATTACTAGGATCAATTCCATTAAATGCCAAAGCATCAGGATTTAGAAGAGATCCCTCAAAAGGTTGTATATTAAAATGAAAAGTACGATCGGGACTTAGCCAACCATCTGCATCCATTTTTAAAGTTATAGCGGCTATTTCTAAAAGTGCATCAGTTTTAGAATTAAAACCCGCTGTTTCTACATCTATAACGACAGGATAGAAACCTCTAAATCTATCGCTAAGCGCAGAAAAATCATTATGATGCATTAGCTGTTACCTAATCCTTTTCCTATATTTTCACTTTGAATTAACTCAATTTTGTATCCATCTGGATCTTCAACAAATGCAATAATTGTTGTTCCCCCTTTAACAGGGCCAGCCTCACGTGTCACTTTTCCACCTTGCGCTTTAATTTGGGTACAGGTTTCAGCAACGTCATCAACACCTAGAGCAATATGTCCATAAGCATTTCCAAGATCATAACTGCTAACTCCCCAATTGTATGTCAACTCGATTACAGCTTGTTCTGATTCATCTGCATAGCCGACAAAAGCCAGAGTATATTTATATTCTGGATTTTCACTTGTTCTTAAAAGCTTCATCCCAAGGATCTGAGTATAAAAATCTATAGACTTCTGTAAATCACCAACTCTTATCATTGTATGTAATAAACGCATTCTAAATTCTCCTGATAATTAGGGTAAATTAATATCATTTTTCAAAAAATACCGCAAATTGCATGGTTATTTGTCATTTTGCCACAATTACTTGATATATTATCATAAAGAAATGCTTAGTTGTTCAATTTACTGACTAACTTTTATTAATTAGAGTTCGTTACTTAAAATTTTCAATTTGAAGTAAGCAAAAAACAGAAAAAACGCAGAAAAAAAGCAACATAAAGTATGTTTATAGATGCACATCTACTTTACTGTATTCTCTTTGCTTCACATGCTTTTCTTTCTTCTGGCATTCTTTTAGTGATAATTTGCACTGTATCGTCTACTGAATCTATTGGGAATCCCATGTCATCAAATGCGTTGAAACCAATAACTCTATAGGCACTTAATGGCTGTTCAACAGGTGCTCTAAAAGGCAGAATTTCACCTGAACCAATCTTTCCAAATTCATGCAATATTGGGTTAAGTGGATTACATTTTTCATCTAAAGGTAGAATGACAATATATCCACCATGCACAGAAACTTTACCTTTATTTTCTATGCTCCCACCAACGAAATTTTGACCTTCTGCTGAAAGCCCCATATGAAATGTAAGATGTGGGGAAGGTCCCTCAACCAGGGCAGTTTCTTTGCTAAGTTCATGGATTAATTCTGCATCTTTGTTTTTACCGCCTGTTAGATCTTGCTGCTGCTCAATTTCTTTTGGCGAAAGGTGTGCATCTTTTGGTTGTTCAGGGTAAAGGATAGATGTGCCTAAAGCAGAAGTAGAAAGTAAAATTGAGCTCATTAAAACAATGTATTTTTTATTCATAACTTACCTATTTCTCCATTTTAAAACAATTAGTTAAATACCAACCCATCAAATACACATCAGTGTGTAAATGTGCTCATAATCCTAAAAACATCTAAAAATATTTTTAACTTAATAAGTTATTAATGGTTATATTACTTTTTTAATTACACCTCTATTGTCTAATACTTCGTTTGATTAAATTATATTAAGATAAATTCATTGACTGGCAAATTGTTGCATGTGATGATTTTTACTAAATCATAGTGTTTAAGCAAATCATAGTGTTTAAGCAAATCAATCATTGCAAAAGCCTTATCAACAATTCTTTTGTTTCATTACATAAGCTAATTACTTGTTAAAAGCAAACAAATCAATGTACATACTCACTCGACGCTATTAATCGAGTAGAGCACAGGAACTGCCCCTGCACCCTCTCACAGAACCGTACGTGACACTCTAGC
>NZ_JBHLXE010000105.1:0-103058 GCF_042432445.1 Thorsellia kenyensis
GTACCAAAGGACAATGCGCTAATTGAGTCGTATGAAGTCCCGCTTGATGCTGTCTTGGGTGGCGAGCGGCTAAAGTCCCATGATGATAAATTTCAACCAGTTGCCCTGAGATATACACTTCTACTAACTCTTTAGCTAATTGATAGGGGACCGAGTAAAAGTATTGTTCTACTTCAATATGATAATCACTAGGCACTCGTGTTTTCTTTACTTGAGTAAATACGTAAGGTCTTGCGGGTAATGCCTGTAGTGCAGGTAAATCAATGGATTGGAAAAGTGAACGCCGCGAGTCTGTACGTTTTTGTAATTGACGTGCATTCAACTCATCGATTAAAGCACGAATACTTGCATTTAATTGAGCTAAGGAATAAAAAGTTTCATGCCTTAATCTAGCTATAATCCAACGTTCTACCACTTGCACTGCCACTTCGACTTTCGCTTTATCCTTAGGCTTATAAGGCCTTGTAGGCAATACAGTGGTGCCATAATAAGCAGCCAATTGTTGATAGGTAGGATTTAGGTCAGGTTCATAACGAGAAGCCTTTGTCACCGCACTTTTTAAATTATCAGGTATGATGATGGATGGCACTCCTCCTAAAAACTCAAAGCAACGCACATGGCTCATTATCCAGTTTTCAAGATTTTGTGAATGTGTCGCCTCAGCATAGGTATAACTTGATGCGCCCATCACAGCGACAAAAATTTGCGCCTTAATGATTTCATGTGTTGTAGGATCAACAATGTTTACCGTTGGACCACAATAATCGACAAATAACTTTTCGCCTGCGATGTGATGTTGCCTCATAGATAACTTTTGCTTTTTTAACCATTGCTTATAGAGTCGACAGAACTGGGGGTAACTATAATGATAAGTGCTTTTTGAGGCATACTCATCCCATAAAAACTGAAGAGTTATGGTTTTGTTTGTCAGTTGATTTTTTATTTCAACCCAATCAGGCACAGGATATCTCGGCTGTTTGATTTTAACTTGAGTCGATTGAAATGCGTGTTCTAAGTCTCTATCGTTTAAATCAGAGGGAATAGGCCAAGTGATCCCTAATTGTCCTGCTCGATTAACATAATAGGAAACCGTAGACGCTGAAATTGACAAGCTTTGTGCAATTCTGCGATGTGGGAGTTTAGCATCAAATTTGAGCCGTAATATTTCTTTTAGTTTTCTCATTGAAATAGGTACCGTAGACATAATGACCTCGCTTATACAGATTATGGTATCAGCGAGGAGTGTTGATTAAATCTACAAGTTAAGGAAGCTATTTTCCTTCAAAGAAGGAGCCAAATCACAAACCCTAAAATCAGCTTAAAGTGATCGGCATGGATGATATTGAATGATCGGCATGAATGATATTGAGTGATCGAAGCTAGGTGAGAATTAGTGATCGAAGTGGATGAGAATACGCACTGAGCATTAAATATAAAAAGAATGGTTTTCTGCAGACAAGATGAATATTTATTAAAGGTATTAAAGGCGAACAATTTAATTGATTAAAACTTACCCGTTTTCCTGTAGCTTCGCTATTTATTTAGGAGTGTAAATGATATTATCATCAGTAGTAATAAAAATATTTGACTCTTGATTTTGAATGATTTTTCTCTCATTTAAATTTATGCCATTTTCCTCTAATTTACTTAAAAAAACTCTAGTTCTCCTTAATATAAACATAGAAATATACATAGAGTAAAAAATTTTTTTTAGAGAATAAATTTGAAAGAAAAATATTCATGATTGATAATAAATTAAAATAGAACTATCTCGGTCAAATAATTTATTTATAAGAACAAAAATAACTCAATTAAATTAGCTAACCTAATTCTATTTATAAACAAATATGTATCCATCGAAATACCCCAACTGTTGCAGTCGCTCAAACAGATGTTATATTTTTTATTTTTTTCGGACTCCATTATGCAATTTAAAATAAGTAACCCTCAAATCAATAAATTTTTCACAAAATCAAGTCCCTGGTTTAATCTTGATGACTATGAGGATATAGATGATCTTGATCTTCTTTTTATGGCTATTACGATTCAGTTTTTCAAACTTAAGCTTGATGATTTCATGATAGAATTGCGCTTATTTAGTGGGCACGAATCTATAACGGATAATGAAGTTCAAGAGAGACTAAAGAGACTCGCAAAAAAAAGATTGCTCGCATTTAATGGTCAATCTGTGAATCTCAGTAGTGACACCTTATTTATTTTTATCAAAATTACAGCAAACCGACCCCACTCAGAAGATATCCATAGCATTATCTTCAATGAGTTTGACTTAGAAAATGAGCTAATTTTCTGTACTAGAGCACTTTTACGGGATAGTTACCATAGTTTCTATATTCCTCCTGAATTATATTCAGGAATGATCACATTTCTTAGGAGCGATCTCTTATTTAAAGAGTCAATAAGAAAGGATATGATCAATGAATTTTGCAAAATATTTCCCATAATGATCAAAGAAGGTCTTATTAACAATCAACACAGTATAATTGAGCATGTACTAAAAAAAAGAGTCCTAAGCTTCATTGAGCAATGCACCAAGCTTATTCACTATGATTTTCACTCAGATTTGTGGTTAGCCTCTGAGAATTTCGAAGACCTAACTTTTTTAGCTGAACCTATTTCAGGGGAATACTTAAAGCAAAGCGTAAATTGGTTTGATGATATGGGATATTACTCATCATCTACTCTTTTAGATATTTTTATTAAAAAAGTAATTAACATCAAAGACACTAAAAAACTTGGAATTATATTTGATAATAAGAAATCCAGCATAAATTATGCATTCGATTATAACTTTTTACTTTTAATGGAAAAACTGATTAAAGCTGAAACTTATGATCTCACGAATATGTTTTATCAAAGGGAACTCCAGCAGATTTTTTTTGGACAAGATATGGGGCAACCTACCCCCTCATATTTTCTAATCACTTTGCTAATGCTGGCCTTTTTTCCTATTTCACATGAAAAAAGAATGGATGAATTTAAAAATGCGCTTTTAGAACAAGATTATGTTAAACAGATTTTACAAAACACCTACAAAATTCCCATCGAAATAATAGCAAAACGTCTACTTCACCAAATATTGAATGTACCAACTGAACTGCCACCATTTTTTAAAACTGTGAATGCAAGTGAAATTTTTATTGGAAATTTATCCCAAATTATCAATAAAAAAAATCAACCTTCCAAAGAATTTCAACAAACTCGCTTGATTTGGGTGTTAGATGAAAGGCTTTACTTGATACCTAAAATACAAAAAGAAGGTAAAAAAGGATGGTCAACTGGAAGTAAGTTGTCGCTAAAAAATTTAACTGATGACCACTACATGAAGCAGCACCCCATTTCCGACGAAGAAAATAAATTAATTGATTTAGTGAAACCTAACTTAAATGCCATAGCTCACGATATATTAAGCTTAGATAAAAGGTTATTTAAACAACTCCGTGAATTAAAAAATGTTTTTAATCATGAAGGAGAACCTATTAAATTTGTTGATCTCTCAAAACTCGTTGTCATAGAACAAAAAAATTCGACATACCAATTTTCAATTTACCCTACAGAAGAAGTGCAACTCAACCGTTTTTCCAATTATGAGGTTACGCTCTATGAAATTGGGCCTAATTTATTCGGGTATGAAAACTTCGATGAAATCACAAAAGAAACCATAGAGCATTTAAAGCAATCTCATCGGCTTAATTTTAAACAAAAAGAACAAGTGCTAGAATTAATTTCTCCATTAGTTAATTATTATGATGAATCAGTCGGTGATGGGAATGTTCAGGTGGTGCAATGGGAACCTAAAATCCATGCATGGATAAAGACTCAAGCCTCACATTTTATGATTGAGTTGACATTCAATGATGAAAGGTTAAATACCACTATTCCTAGTTTCAATTCAAGTCCTTGGATTGAATTAAAAGATAAAAAATGGTGCAAAAGAGATATAGCAAAAGAACAAATGCAACTACTTGATATATTCAAAGCGCTAAATATCCCCCAAGAGTGCCTTAAAAATGTCTGTTTCACATTCAAAATTGACTTAATGACTGAGGTAATTGAAACACTAGCACAGTTCGAGGAAGTCCAATTACATTGGTACAATAGCAACAACCAAGTGAAATTTATCTCAGAAAAAGACTTTCGTATCAAAATAAATGAGGATAACGGTTGGTTTCATGTTCAAGGGGAGGTAGATATTGATGGGCGTGAATTTTTAGAAATTCAAAAGCTTTTTGATGCTAGAAAAAAAGGGTTTATTACGCTTAATCAAAGTAATATTCAACTGGTATTAAGTAAAGCCCTTAAAGATAAAATCAATTTACTAGAAAGTGTGTTAGGTGAAAATTCCACCATTGAAACTAAACTTGCTTACCCTTTGCAGCAATTACTTTCTAGTATGACGGTAGAAAGTGATGATACCTGGAATAACTTAGCAAAAAAATGGCATGAACCGTTAGTCATTGAAGAGTCTCTATTCAATAATTTAAGAGAATATCAACAAGAATCAGTCAAGTGGGCTATTCATTTGTTAACCCATGGTTTTGGCGCATGTTTAGCTGATGATATGGGCTTAGGTAAAACCATTCAGGCTCTAAAGGTTATTTCGTATTTTAGTCATCAAGGACCAACTTTAGTTATTGCCCCCAAATCGGTTTTATATAACTGGCAAGAAGAAGCTTATAAATTTACTGATGGGTTAAAGCCAATTATTTTTGATGATAATAAAGATAAAAGTTCTTTATTTGATTCATTAACATCTAATGATCTACTTATCATGGGATTTAGTCAAGTCAACCTATGGCAAGAGGCGTTAGGTAAAGTTCAATGGCAAACTGTTGTACTTGATGAAGCTCAAAATATAAAAAACCATACAACAAAACGTGCTCAAGCAGTATTTGAATTAAATGCCAAAGGACGTTTAATTTTATCAGGTACACCTATTGAAAATGATCTTGTCGAATTATGGAGCTTATTTACCTTTATCAATCCGGGCTTACTTGGTCCCTTAGAGCACTTTAAAAGAAAATATAGTACAGTACAAAAGAACCAGTCAGATTTAGATAAACTTCGAGCTGTCGTTGGACCTTTTGTTCTGCGTAGATTAAAAACAGACGTACTGGCAGAACTCCCTGAGAAAATTGAAATAAATCATCATATTTATCTTGAAGATAATGAGAGGAAACTATATGAAGTCATTAGACAAAATGCTCTTAGTAATGCTAAAAAAAATCCGATTGAGCTTCTTTCAGCATTAACTCGCTTGAGGCAAGTATGTTGCGATCCTTATCTGGTATTTAATGAGAAAAAAGGGATCAGTAGCAAATTACAAGAAGCTTTAAGAATTATCGAAGAAGCACTTTCTAATGGGCGAAAAATTTTAATCTTCAGCCAATTTGTTGGATTATTAGAAAGACTTGGGCACTTTTTGGAAGTTGAACGGATTAGCTATAGTTTACTTACAGGTCAAAGTACGTTGAAGCAAAGAAATCAAGCCGTAGAGGATTTTAAGAAAGGAGAAACTTCACTTTTTTTAATCAGTCTTAAAGCGGGCGGGACGGGGCTTAATTTAACAGAAGCAGATACAGTTATTCACTTAGATCCTTGGTGGAATCCAGCGATTGAAGATCAAGCCAGTGATAGAGCACATCGAATGGGACAAACTCAAGTCGTGACAGTTTATCGTTTGGTTACCGTTGATACCATTGAAGAAAAAATATTACAGTTACATGGGCAAAAACGAGATCTTGCACAAAAGGTCCTTTCTGGTCAAGATGAAACACAAAAACTCAGTCCCGAATTATTGGTAAGCTTATTACACAAATGATGTCATGATGAGATTTGATAATATAATAGTTAGCAATTTAAGATAAATTTCAAAACTCAATTGAAAAAAGTAAAGTGCCAGTAGGATGATTGAAAATCATCGCAAAAGTTTCAACATTATTCTTATGCCTACTTTAAATATACTCAGCATGTGTGTAACCCTTGCTATACTAGAGTTACTTCAAGTTACAGTGCAGATAGTATCCGAATGCCCATTCAGTGGGCGTTAAGCATAACCAAAACCTGTATCTTGATTTCGATTGGGTATGTATTTACATTCGTTTAGAATGACTTATTATTATACTATTTACTTTGACTGGTGATCTATGTTCGGCTTAAATCCACAATACAGCTATCAAACACTTCCTGAACTTTTTTTTTCTAATGCATTTCCTGATAAAGTGATATCACCTTCTCTTGTCTTATTTAATGAATCTTTGTCCTCCTCATTAGGACTGAATTTTAATGCGGTCAGTTCGCAAGAAAAGGCTTTGCTATTTTCTGGTAACAAACTACCTGAGTCATTAATTCCTATCGCTCAAGCCTACTCAGGTCATCAATTTGGCTATTTCACCAACTTAGGTGATGGACGAGCACATTTAATTTGTGAGCATTTGACATCAAATGGTCAATTAGTTGATATTCAATTAAAAGGATCAGGGAAAACTCCCTATTCTAGGCGTGGAGATGGACGCGCTGCATTAGGTCCTATGCTAAGAGAATATATTATATCCGAAGCAATGCATGCGCTTAATATTCCCACAACACGTTCTTTAGCGATAGTTCTTTCTGGAGAAATGGTTTATCGAGAAAAAGCTTTGCCTGGCGCTATTTTAACTCGAATTGCTACATCACATTTAAGAGTGGGTACTTTTGAATATGCCGCCACGCTCGACGATATAAGTGCCAGAAAAAAATTGCTTCAATACGCCATTTTGAGACATTATCCTAACATATTACACAATTCAAACACTTCTCAAACATCCAACATACCAGCTATTGATTTTTTAAATGCCGTCATGCAAAACCAAATAGATTTAATTGTTCATTGGATGAGAGTAGGTTTTATTCATGGCGTCATGAACACAGATAACATGACCATCAGTGGTGAAACCATTGATTATGGCCCTTGTGCTTTTATCGATGACTATGAACCAAATGCAGTATTTAGTTCTATAGATTCACAAGGGAGATATGCTTTCTCAAATCAAGCCAGTGTTGGAGTATGGAACCTTGCAAGATTAGCTGAATCTTTATTGCCATTGATTCATAACGATCAAAATTATGCAATAAATTTAGCTATGGATATTCTCAACCAATTTACACCTCTTTATCAAAATAAATGGCTAAAAATGATGGGACAAAAGATAGGTTTTGAAGATATTCATCTTGAAAATAAACCACTGATTGATTCGCTACTCGCTTGGATGGCAACCTATCAGGCCGACTATACTAACACTTTTTTATTTTTAAAGGATTTTATTGAACGTTATGAACAATTAAACTCTCATGTATTAAAAGATGAAGAGCTAATTCAACTATTAGGTAAAGAATATTTTATTCCCATTAATCCTGAGTTAATCTTATGGCTCAATGATTGGACTCATTCTCTAGCTAAACATGCATTCTCTTTTCCTCGAGCTAAATTGCTGATGCAAAAAGTGAATCCCACTTTGATCCCAAGAAATCATCAACTGCAAAATGTGCTTAGTCATGCTGACTTAGGCAATTATGCCCCTCTCCATTTGCTTTTAAAAGCTTTACAGTCCCCCTATGAAAAAATAAAACCAGAATTTCAAGCGTTTAAAAATCCTCCTACTGCTGAAGAAAAGATATACCAAACCTTTTGCGGTACATGAATTTTTGCGGAACTACCTATCTCCTATTAAAAGTTAATAAATAATTCTTTCAGTTGAAAGATAAAACGCATAAGCATTAAAGCAATATGCGTTTTAAAGTATCTTGATGCCACTTTATCTCCTATTCCCTAATGTTATTTTTTACGATATAATGTTATGTTATAACATATTATTTAAAGGTGAAATAAACATGAAAAATTTATCAAAATTGCCAGTAACAGTGCTTTCCGGCTTCTTAGGTGCAGGAAAAACAACATTAATGAATCACATTCTGACTAATCGAGAAGGTCTTAAGGTCGCTTTGATTGTAAATGATATGAGTGAAATTAATATCGATGCCCAACTTTTAGATTCAAGCCAAGTGGAACTTTCTCAAACAGAGGAAAAAATGGTTGAAATGAGTAATGGTTGCATTTGCTGTACACTGAGAGAAGACTTACTTGAACAAGTAAAGGAGCTTGCTAATGAAAATAAATATGATTATCTGCTAATTGAAAGTACAGGAATTGCAGAGCCTATGCCTATTGCTGCAACCTTTGATTTTCGTGATGAAAATGGATTTAGTCTAGCAGACTATACTTATATTGATACTATGGTTACAGTTGTCGATTGTGCAAATTTTCTTACTCAGTACCAATCAACTCAATACCTTACCGATCTTCCAGAAAATTTAGGTGAAGAAGACGAAAGAGCATTAGTGGATTTACTGGTAGAACAAATTGAGTTTGCTAATGTCATTATTTTAAATAAATTGGATTTAATCACTGAAGAAGCAAAACAGCAAGTAACGGCTATCATTAAAGGATTAAATCACAAAGCAAAATTAATTGAAGCCATTCATAGTGTTGTTCCCCTCAATGAAATTCTAAATACTCATTTATTTAATATAGAAGAGGCACAAGAAAATCCTTTGTGGGTCCAAGCACTTAATCATCACGAGGATCATATCCCTGAAACGCAAGAGTATGGCATTACTCATTTTGTTTATCGAGCAAGAGCACCTTTTTGCCCTAAAAAACTAAGTCAATTTTTTGAACAAGAATGGAGCGGAGTGTTACGCTCTAAAGGTTTTTTCTGGTTGGCTACACGACCTGATTATGTGGGAGAACTCTCTCAAGCAGGGGCATTTCTCACTCATCAAGGAATGGGAACATGGTGGGCAATTGAAGATGAAAAAACGATTTTAGCTCAAAAGCAATCTGATCCCTCTTTTGATAATCTTTGGGATCAACATTATGGAGATAGAAGACAGGAGCTTGTTTTTATAGGTTTTAAAGATATTATGGACATTTCGCATATGAAAAAAATGCTTGATGCATGTTTAATAAATGATTTTAAGGATAATCCACTGGAATATCAAAACCTAGAAGATCCATTTCCTCAATGGTTTTAACTCGTCGATTTGCATAACTCAGCTCTACTTATAGTTGGCCCATCTCTGATATTTCTTAATTAACGAGTGGGCTCAGCCAAAATTTTAATTATTGTTTCAACTTAAGAGAAATTAAATTATTCTAAGAAAAATTTTATCAAAATTCAAAAACAACATATTTTTTGGTTGTATTTATGTTCCTTTGCAATTATTTCTATTAGGCTTAATTTACTCTGATACTTTGTCATGGGTTTTTACCCATTTCGGTGATGGTAAAGTCAAAATAACTTTCAAACCGCCTAATTCACTCTCTTCTAAACAGAGAGTTCCTTTATAAAGCTTACACAAATCTTGGACAATAAATAAACCGATCCCGGACCCTTGGGTATGCTCATCAACTCTCACTCCTCTACCAAGTACTGACTCTCGTAATCCCTTATCAAGACCGGGACCATCATCCTCTATCCATAAAATTAATTGTTCTTTATGCATATATCCCGTGACTCGAACTTTATTAGAAGCCCATTTACAGGCATTATCCAGAACGTTACCTAAAATTTCATAGAGATCGTGCTTCTCTCCTTGAAAATAGAGTATACCCTCTTTTTCCATCGGAAATAGAAGTTCAATAGGTATCTTTTTATCCTGATAAAGCACTTCGAGCGTTTTAACTAATGGCATTAGAACGTCTTGCACTGGGGTCATTTGCCCCGGTATGGAAGCACTAGCCGCAGCTCGAGTTTGAGCGAGATGATAATCAATAAATTGCTTAATTGCCCTCACTTGACTCAGAATAAGAGAGGGTAATGGATTTTCTTCATAATCAACTTTTTGTGTTATATTTTGCTTTGTATTCTCCAGAATAAGACATGGCGATAATTCATGTGAATTAGCCTGTTTTTTATTAACTCCATGACTGTGATTGAGGACTGTACTATAGTTTTCAGCCGCTTGAGATAAAATGGTAAGAGGAGTTTTAAGGCTATGCGCAAGATTGCCAGCTTGTGTTCTTGCGCGGGTTAATACCTCAGTATCATGATCTAAGACATCATTAAATGAATCGACTAAAGGCTGAATTTCTTGAGGGTAATCTCCTACGAGACGACGAGTTTTACCCTCTGTAATGTCATTAAGCCGTCTTTGGATGTGATTAAGAGGCTTTAAGCTCAGATGAATAATCAACCAAGCAATTATCATCATGCCTAAGGTTAATATCACAAAAGCAACAAATAAGATCTGTTTAAAGGTATTAAAAGAAGCAAGAGGGATGGCTTCATTTATTGCTACACTTAGGACAAAACGTTCGTCTGGCATTTCTTCTAATGTAATCATACGCCCTAATATCAAAAGCGAGACATCTGGCGGCCCCCCGCTTTGCAAGTAAAAGTCTGCATTATTAGATATCAATGTATCATCTATTAACAGTATATCTTCCCAAAGTGACCGAGAGCGTAATAACGGATTATCATTTAGGCCTATAAATTTTGTTCTGACATTTATGCTCTGAGCCCCAGCTTCACTCCCTTTTTGGGTGATGCTATTGTCTTCAGATAATGCATTGATTTGCCAATAAAGACCTGAGTAAGGATTATTAAAACGAGGATCGCTTAGGGGTTTATCCAAAACAGCTTTATTATTTTCATCAATTGAGAAAGAAGCTGTTAATTGATTAAGATGGATCAGTAATTCTTGTTTGACTTGAGACTGTACATATTGATTAAATATATTAACTAAGAAAAGACCCGTACCAATAAACCCAACGCTGATAAAAAGGATGGTTAAACAAATCAAACGGAATTTCAAAGAGAAATTAGACATGCTAACGACTGGCATTATTGACTAAATCGATTAATTGATACCCCGTACCTCGAACTGTTAAAATCATCTCTTTGGGTAATTTTTTTCTAAGTCTAGCAATAAACACTTCAATCGTATTCGAATCCCTATCAAAGTCTTGTTCATATAATTGTTCAGTAAGAGCTGATTTACTAAGTATTTGGTTAGGATGATGCATAAAATAAGCTAAAAGCTTATACTCATGATGAGTCAATGACAAAGGCATTTCCTGTAAATAAATGATTTGGCTCGAAAGATCAAGGCACAAGGGGCCAATGGTAATCAACGATTGGCTATGGCCATTCACACGCCTAATAATTGCCCGCATACGAGATAATAATTCCTGCATATGAAATGGTTTAGTCACATAATCATCAGCACCGGCATCAATCGCATGTACCTTTTCGTGCCATTCGTCTCTTGCAGTTAAAACAATAACAGGGCTTGTCATTTTAGCCGATCGCCAGGACTTTAGAACAGATAAACCATCCATTTTAGGAAGCCCTAAATCAAGCACAATCAATGAGTAATTAAATTCTTTACCTAAAAATTCAGCTTCAATACCATCATAAGCAACATCAACAGTAAATTCAGTTTTAGATAACGTATCTTTTAACTGTTTAATGAGTTCGATATTATCTTCGACTAATAAAATTTTCATCGTTTATCACGCTCTTTAACTTTGAGAATTCGCCCTGTTGTGGCGTCAATTTCAAATTTTACCACGGTGTTTTTGCGCAATACTTTTATCTCATAGATCCACTCATCATCGTCATCATCTAATTCAATCTCAATCACTTTACCATGAATTTCTTTATCTAATCTTTGCAAGATTACTCGTAAAGGAATGATTTCACCACGGCGCACAGCTTCTCTGACATGTTCATGATCGGATTTATTAGCATAAACTCCCATACTTAATGTTAAGCATAGAGTAAAAGAGATGATAATGACAAAAAATGAGGTAAAATTCATGATATTCAATGACTATTAAGAAGAGCAAACTCATCTTTGGGATACTTAAAGTATTCCTTGCTCATTTGCTCTTCTTATAAAGATTAAAATTTGAAATTGCTTAATAGCGAGAAATGATTTCGCCTGTCTTTGCATTAATTTCAAGTTTACGACGTACACCACTGGTATCAATCAATTTCACTTCATAAGCCAAAATATTGTAGTCATGATCAAGATCGATATCAGTAATATGTCCCGGAATTTCTTTTTCAGCAATTTCTGCTATCTTCTTAACATTCAGCAATTGCCCACCTTTCACTTCTTCAGTTATGATAGCATGATCATTTCTTCCTCTGCCATCTCTATCTTTAGCCATAGCCATTTGAGATTGTCCAGCTAAGAAAACAACAGATAAAGCCAAGACAATTGCACGCAATGATAAACGGCTTGATTGTTTATTATTTAAAGTAGCGACAGGAGTACTTACAGTTTTTTGAATTTTCATCATAGTTTCCTCGTTAATACATCAAAAAATTAAATCAATGAGTAATTAAAACTCTACATCGTTAGTTAACTCATTTTATTCGCTTCAATGACTTCTATGTCTAATCATTTAAGCCTTATCATTTTGCTAACTAAGTGCGGCTATTATAACTATCAAGTATTAACAGAAGCTGAATAGCTTATTTAGAAAACATAGCTTTACAAATAATGGTTTTTCAAACAATTGATGCAACAAATTTAAAGCAAAATAAATAGTCTCGCGCTAGATAAGTTGAGCCCTTCCAATCTAATATACCATCTGACACACAACCGATGTTTCAGTTAATAAGCTATAGCGCCTCTTGCACTGTTTTTTAATTGAATGGTTCTGATCATTTGAACTAAACGGGCATCAGAAGGTTGCCCTTTATTCATCAACCAATTGAATAAATCAGGGTCAGGGTGTCCCAAAAGTCTTATGAAATCGTCTTTTTCTTCTTCACTCAAATGAACAAATTCAAAATCAAAAAATGGCATCAATGCTAAGTCTAGTTCCTTCATTCCACGTCTGCACGCCCACTTAATGCGTGCCAGATTATCCTTGGTTAAATGTTTATTTGCTTCTTGTTCTAATTCTACTTCATTATGCATACACTGCACCTTTGATTATTTGCCTTAAAACAATCACTGGATTAATAAGGCTTTGGCGTTAAATTCAAATCACTCGGATACGTAATTTTATACTTTATATCATATGTGATCGTTTCTGAAGGCGCTAATTTTATATCTGCCTTGAGTATTCCTTGTGACTCATCAAGTGTCATCTCTGTTTTTTTAGATCCCTTTTGCTGTTGAGGTTGATTCACTTGCGAAGAAAATACTCTATTATCAATAGCCGGTTTAAAGAACTCTGGTAGCGTAATATACTCTACTTTTACTTTATCATCTGCTGACACAGGAACGCGTTCAAATACGCTTAAAACAACAGGATTTTTATAATAACTGGTGATTTGATTTGTTTTTTCCTCTGTAATTCCGGTTTTGCCCCAACTGGTATCTTTAAACGTTTTTTGAGGATTTTGTACAAGTTTAATGTTCGGATCTTGTCCTAAAAAGAGTATTTGACTTTCATTCACTAAAGTTTTAGGAAAATATTGTTTAGCGATAAGCTGATTGTCTATAAATATAGAGACTGGACCTGCTAACCAAATAAATGGCGTCGAATTATCTATACTAACATAAAGTGCAACTGTACTGTCTCTTTCAGGTCTTAACTCTCTTAAAATATCTGCTTTTAATTCCTGTTCACTTATCAGCACACGTGTCGACGCACCATCCCCTTTGATTGAAATAGGCTCATTGATGCTAAAGGTAACATTTACCCCTTGATTTGAAACGGTATTACGCTGTTTTTGTTGTGCAGTTGATTGGAACTTAGCTTCTTGGGCGCCAGCATATTCTGCCAATAGAGCCGTATCTCTGGACACCTCAGTTTGTACAGGTGGAGTAAAAATACCTACTCGCCAAGGAGAGAGTGAATTTGGTTGATTAAAAGCAGGAGGTGTAGTGGATAAAGTCAACTTAATATTATCCCAATCTTCTCCCGTTTGTTGATAAACATCCGCTTTATAGCGTAACGTCACTTTGTCTTCTTCATCATAGTGTAATTCATAGGTAGGAGACCATGCCCCTAAATCAATCGCATAAGTAAAACTTAACTCTAATGAACCAGCTTGCTGGCTTAATAACTCTAGCGATAGTTGCTGATTTAATTCAGCTCTTTTCTTATTTTCTTTTTCAATCTCTTTTTGTAGTTTCTCTCTTTGAACTTCAGTTTGTGCTTTAAAAAGAGCCTGTGCATTTTGAGCCTCATAAAGGTCAATTTTTAAGTGGGGCAACGTTTTTTGTAATTCTTCTGACAGTTGAATGTCTTCCTTAGTCAAACGAGCAACAGATGATTGTTGTGTATAGTTAGAATCAATCAGTTGTTTAGTCCAATGAATTTTATCATTTAGCTCATCAATATTTGCTTGGTGAACGAGTGCTTGCTTCTCTATTTCATCTAGCTTCATCTGTAACTGAATTAATTGCTCAGAATAAGCATTAGTCTGCGTTGCTAGAGTGTAATCTATTAATTGAACGCTATTCGCTTTACCATTCAAAGTATAGCTAAACTGTAATGAGTCTTGTTGTAATCCCTGAGGCAGTTGATGAATAGTTAATGTATTTTGATTATCAGACAATTCAACTTGCACAGTCCTTTTAACAATCGCTTGATCACCATAAAGAGTAACTTCAGAGACAAAAGAGGTTAAATCTATAGATTGAGCATAGAGAATAGGACTCTGTACTATAAAAATCGAAATGAATAAACCTGTATTGAGTTTATTGGAATAAAACTTCATATTTCCTCCTAAGCTGAGCCGTGATTAAGTCAAAATTAACTCATCCCGATGAATAGCAACGGTTCCATCAACATAACCTAAGACACTTAATATGTCATTAGAGTGTTTGCCTAAAATAAGTCTAAGTGCATCACTATTATAGCGCGTTACCCCTCTTGCCAATAATTTACCGGTTTCATCTTCGACTAAAACGACTTCTCCTCGAGTAAAATCAGAGAACACAGATAAAATACCTTTAGGAAGCAGTGAGCTGCCTTTGCTTAATAGCGCATTAGCAGCTCCAGCATCAACCACTAACTTGCCTGCAATAGGGGCGCCAAAAATCCAACGTTTACGATTTTCAATAGGCGTGATTTGCGGAGTAAATCGGGTTGAACGCAGCGTACCGTCCATAAGTTTTAAAATGACATTTTGCTCAGCTCCTGCTGCAATAACGACTTCTATGCCTGCTCTAGTAGCAACATCTGCCGCCTGTAACTTAGTACTCATTCCACCGGTACCTAAACCTGAAACACTGTCTCCTGCTAATAAACGCAGTTCATCAGTGATTTCATCCACAGTTTCAATTAACGTAGCATCAGGATTTTTTCTCGGATCTGCGGTAAATAAACCCGCCTGATCGGTCAGCAACAAGAGCTTATCTGCATTAGCGAGCATAGCAACTAATGCAGAAAGATTATCATTATCTCCTACCTTAATTTCTGCGGTGACGACCGCATCATTTTCATTAATTATTGGGATAATTCGATTTTCAATCAGGGCGTGAAGTGTATCTCTTGCGTTTAGAAAGCGCTCTTTGTCTTCCATATCTGCTCGAGTCAATAGCATTTGCCCTATATGGCAATTGAAAATAGAAAATAGTTGTTCCCATAATTGAATTAAGCGGCTTTGCCCGACCGCTGCAAGAAGCTGTTTAGATGCCGTAGTGCTAGGTAAATCAGGATAATTGAGATGTTCACGACCAGCAGCTATTGCGCCTGAAGTTACAATAACAACATGGTGTCCTGCTTGTTGTAGAAAAGCGCATTGACGAACTAAATCAACCAACCGGGCTCGATTGATTTGTTTTGTTCCTGCGGTTAAGACACTTGTTCCTAACTTAACGACAATAGTCTGTGATTGCGACATGATTTTATCCTTTTTTCAGCAGAGAAGCTGTGACTTCTGTATTGATATTAGATAGCGTAATAATTGAAAATTAAAAGCTATCTATTAGCAGTGCCCTAATTAGTAAAGGCTTTTTAGCTTATATTTTTAAGTTAGGTCTTATGATATTACTCTTGACATTAGGTTGAAACGATAAACTTTGTCATATAAAAAAGCACCACTTACATGATGCTATTTTATTTTAGAGTACTCAAATACTATCAATTAATAAATCATACTAGATTTAATCATTTAATCAATAAGTGAAGCACCTTTAGTATTTAATTGGCATATATGTACAAACCCTTCTTCATTCTGTACATAATCAGTTTTCATCATTTTTGCAATCTGCTCGGCATCATGTAACGAGTCACATAAGGTAAAAACAGTAGGTCCTGAGCCTGAAATCCCCATAGCCTTAGCGTTGAGAATCATCGCTTGCTCTCTTATTTTATCAAAATTAGGCAATAATTGCTTTCGATAAGGTTCAGCTATGACATCATGAATGAGTGATGCAGCCAAATTCTCTTGTTGAGTATGACAGGCATGAATAAATCCGGCAAATAGCCGGCCATGATCAATGATCTCTTTTTTAGCATAATGTGAAGGAAGTATTTTCCTTGCCTCAGCCGTTGAAACTTTAATACCAGGATAAGCCATTATCCAATACCATTTATCAAAAGCAGGGACAGTTTGAGAGATAACGGAGGGCATATCTAAAATAATTTGAAGTCCTCCTAAATAACAAGGTGCCACATTATCATAGTGCACCGCTCCCGAGATACGTCCTTCAAGCTCCCCCATCAACACCAATAGTTTTTGTTCATCAAATGGCTTGCCTGCGAATTCATTCAGTGCGACAAAACTGGCCACAACAGAGCATGCACTTGAACCTAATCCTGAACCTATGGGCATATTTTTCTCGAGTATCATCTTAACAGCTAACGGTTTACCTAAAGCTTCACAAAATCTTTGATAGCATTGGTAGACGATATTATCTTCCGTTTTACTAGGTAATTTGCTAACAAAGGTACCTAGACACTCTAATTGAAAAGATTCAGCAGCTTCAATAGAAACCACATCGCCTAAACGCGTTCCATCGATAGGACTGACAGCAGCGCCTAATACATCAAAACCTACGCCAACATTACCTATAGAAGCTGGAGCATAAACTTTTATCATAAAATATCCTAAATCGTTTTCTTTATACGTTTGTTAGGCTAATTTACGCAATTTAACAAGTAATTGTCTTTATTGCATAAATTAAATGCCTTTATTATTTTTTTCATTGATCGACTCAATTTTCACTTTTATTTTTTAGCACTTAAGTCTACTAAAAACAAGAAAAACGTCATCGTGTGAGCATCTTTTCAATACGGACTAACGATTTGCGTGTAATCTTAGAATATCTGAAAACACGCCCGCAGCGGTTACTTCATTACCCGCACCATAACCTCTTAATACTAAAGGAATAGGTTGATAAAAGCGACTATAAAAGGCCAGTGCATTTTCACCATTTTTCACTTTATATAGTGGATTATCGCCATCCACTTCAATGATTCGTACAAAACAACGGCCATTGTCAATTTCACCTACATATCTAAGGACCATCCCTACAGCTTTTGCTTTTTCTGTTCTTTCTTTGAATGAAGCATCTAATGAGGGCAAACGTGCTAAAAAGTCTTCAACAGAATCGTTCCCTGCAAATTCCTGGCTCACCACCCCTTCTACTTCAATATCTTTAAGTTCTAATGGGTATCCAGCCTCTCTTGCTAAAATAAGTACCTTACGTGCAACATCCATTCCCGACAAATCATCTCTTGGATCAGGTTCAGTGAAGCCTAATTTCTTAGCTTCCAAAGTCGCGTCAGATAATGATTTTCCTTCATCTAACTTACCAAAGATATAGGACAAGGAGCCAGATAAAATTCCGGTAAATGCCTGTAACTCATCCCCGGCACTCAGTAAGTTTTGTAAGTTCTCAATAACAGGTAAGCCTGCACCTACATTAGTTTCATACATAAACTTACGACGTGACTTACGCGCAGTTTCTCTTAATAATTGATAATAGGCATAGGTTGAAGTATTTGCTTTTTTATTGGGTGTCACTACATGAAAACCTGCGGCAAGGAAGTCCACATATTGATCACTGATTGATTGATTGGATGTATTATCAACAATCACAGGATTTAATAGATGATGAGCATCTACCCATCCTTTAAGTTCATTGAAATCAAAACCAGACGAACTTTGTTCAAGAGCCACTTCCCACTGATTTAAATCTAATCCCCAGGCATTGAGTACCATTTTTTTGGAATTTGCGATTCCACAAACACGAAGATCGATATCTTTCTTTTTTAAAGCAACTTGTTGAGTTTTGACTTGTTCAATCAAAGCACTCCCGACGCCGCCGACGCCGACCAAAAATAATTCGATGACATGGGCTGTACGAAATAAAGCTTCATGAGTAGCCATAACAGCAATCTTGGCCTTTTTATCATCAATGACGGCTGAAATAGAGCGTTCCGAGGAACCTTGAGCAATTGCCACAATATTGATATTTGCATTAGCAAGCGCTTTGAAGAAGCGTGCAGAAATTCCCTTCTGAGTTTTCATTCCGTCTCCAACAACAGAAATAATAGCTTGGTGCTCTATAATATCAAGCGTATCAAGAGCTCCTTCTTTAAGCTCAAGTCTAAAAGCATCATTAAGGGCTTGTTCTGCACGTTTTAATTCTTTTTGCGGTACACAAAAACTGATTGAATACTCAGAAGAAGATTGGGTAATCAATATAACAGAAATACCTGCAAGCGACATGGTTTCAAATACTTTAGCTGCCATACCGACCATTCCTTTCATGCCTGGTCCTGACACGTTAATCATCGCTACATCACTTAGATGAGTGATGCCTTTGATTGGATAGGTATTATCTTCACAGATTTCCGTGATAATAGATCCTGACGCCCTCGGATTACCTGTATTTTTAATAAGGCAAGGAATCCCCAAACGAGCGATTGGGGCAATCGTCCTTGGATGTAGGACCTTAGCACCAAAATAGGAAAGCTCCATCGCTTCTTTATAAGATAAACTCGGTATGAGACGTGCATCAGGAATACTTCTAGGATCGCACGTATATACACCATCAACATCAGTCCATATTTCACAGGCCTCGGCGCGTGTACAAGCAGCTAACACTGCTGCTGAATAGTCTGAACCATTACGGCCTAGAACCACCAGTTCGCCTTTTTCATTTCCTGCAGTGAAGCCTGCCATTAGAATAACATGATTAGGGTCTTTAGGCAGGTTTAGGGCATTGACTCTTTGAGTCGATGTAGTGATATCCACTGTAGACTCTAAATACTGGCCTTTAGCCAGTAAAGTGGTTACAGGATCAATAACACTCACACCATAGCCTAGTGATTGTAATAATCCTTGCATGATAGCAATAGATAATTTTTCACCTCGACAAATTAAAGAAGCGTTCACTTTGTCAGGGCAAAGGCCTAATAAACGTACGCCTTCTAAATTATCCTTAATGCCTTTAAATTCGGTATCAACAAGCTTTTGTAATCCAACCAAATCAAAAGCGGGCACTTTTTGTTTCAATCCTGTTAATAACGCATTAAAAATTTCATGAGCTTCATTAAAATGTGACTCAATTGATTCACCTAAAACCGTTTTATCTACCATAGCAACAAGGTGGTTAGTAATTTTAGCTGGTGCTGAAAGGACTAATCCAACTTGGCTTCGGCTAGAGTAGTCTTTGATAATATCGACGACTTGTAAAAAACGTTCTGCATTCGCAACAGAGGTACCACCAAATTTTAAAACACGCATTAAAAACTCCTAAAATTGAGGCTAAGAATTAAAATAGATAACAAATAACACAACCGCTTAAAACTCATATTTCTAGACTGAAAAAACAAAACTATAAAACATCATACTGACTATTTCGTTGCAAAAAAAAACCCGCATCAGCTGCGGGTTTTTTTGTCTTTATCTCGTTTACACGACGACCCGCACCAAGACGTTTGTGATGGTGATAATGGTCATAATGGTCATATTAATACGAGAGAAAGTCATAAACATCCTAAGATTTGTGTTGAACTTAGATTAGTAATACAATTAATTAAGTTACTTTTTAAAAGAAAATCGAACAATTGTCAAATGATAATTTATCTAAATAAGGAGTTATTCAGCAAATGATAGGGGAAAAAACTCTCTTTTGTTTTAACTGAACAAAATTAAACCATTTTGTCAATTTACACTGACTCCGTGCGCTAATACTCCCAAGTATCAGGATCTATACCTAACTCCTTCATTGCTTCTTTAGCCGCCATAGGAATATCGTCTGCTTTATCTTTTTGTAAATCATCGTCACTTGGTAACGGTTGACCTGTATATGCATGCAAAAAAGCCTCACACAATAATTCACTGTTTGTAGCATGCCGTAGATTATTCACTTGGCGTCTAGTTCGCTCATCGGTTAAGATTTTTAATACATTGGTTGGTACAGATACCGTTATTTTTTTTACTTGCTGACTTTTTTTGCCCTGCTCTGCATAAGGGCTAATATACTCACCATTCCATTTTGCCATGATTGGGTATCCTTGGAGAAGGAGTTAATACCAGTGAACATTCCGTTGAGCACTGAAATAAACTCAAATAAATTCTAAAGAGTTATCTAACATATTTTTCATTCCCACTATTCTACTCATTTTTATGCTATTACTCAAATAGAAGTCATTTGCACTTAACTTTTTAGACGTCTAGACGTTTTTACCGCTAAAAACAATTGACGAAAACCTATTTTCCCATTAGTCTACTCATACAGATTAAGAATTACTCTTTTTTGTTATTTATTAACTATTTTCTTTTACTTTTTCACGAGAAGGAACTTATGCACGATTTTTCATCAAAACACATAGAAACAGAAAGCGTCCGTGGGGGACTGAATCAAGACGAACAATATGGATGTGTCGTCCCCCCCATTTATCTTTCCAGTACATACACATTCAGTGGCTTTAATCAACCAAGAGCTCATGATTACTCAAGGCGAGGCAATCCATCAAGAGACTTAGTACAAAATACGCTTGCCAAACTCGAAGGTGGCCAAGGCGCAATAATGACCAGTAGTGGAATGTCTGCAATTAATTTGCTTTGCACTGTTCTCCTCAAGCCTGGAGATTTACTTATCGCACCTATTGATTGCTATGGTGGAAGCTATCGACTCTTTGATAGCCTAGCCAAACGAGGGGCGTTTGATGTTTTGTTTATCGATCAGCGTTGTCCTATTCAACTAAAGAGTATTTTACAAAAAAAACCTAAAATGGTATTGATTGAAACGCCCAGTAATCCACTTTTAAATATTGTCGATATTGAAGCAGTCGCCCAGATAGCTCATGAAGCTGGCAGTACCGTTGTAGTTGATAATACTTTTTTAAGCCCTGTCCTACAAAAACCTTTAGCACTGGGTGCTGATATTGTTGTGCATTCTTGCACAAAATATCTTAATGGCCACTCGGATGTAGTTGCTGGTGCAGTCATCTGCAAAGACCCAGCTGTTTCAATGGAAATGGCATGGTGGGCTAATAATATCGGTGTTACTGGAGCTGCTTTTGATAGTTATTTATTATTACGAGGCATAAGAACACTAGTTCCACGCATCAGACAACAGCAAGAAACCGCAGAAAAAATCGCTAAATTCCTTGATGAACATCCTCTGATCCATCGCGTATACTACCCCGGTTTAGAGTCGCATGAAGGACATGAGCTGGCTAAACGCCAACAGCAAGGATTTGGGGCTATGCTCAGTTTCGAATTAAATATTGAAGAGAGTGAATTTGAGACATTTCTAAATGCACTCAACTATTTTACATTAGCAGAATCTTTAGGCGGAGTTGAGAGTTTAATTTCACATACCGCCACAATGACGCACGCAGGTATGTCTGCGCAAGCAAGAGTGGAAGCAGGCATTAAAAATAATTTATTTAGGTTATCCGTTGGTTTAGAGTCTTCAGAAGACCTACTTTCAGATTTAGCTACTGCTTTGTCATACTTTAAACCATAAAGGCAAAAAATAATGCAACAAAGATTTTTAAAGTACTATATTTATACCCATTAACAATACAGGCAAAATACTTTTCAATCATAAAGGATGTCAATATGTCTTTTTTTTATGCGCAGCACAGCGAAGCTCTAAACCAAAATCTTGCCTCTTTGCAAGGCAAGATAAATGTCTCATTTGAATTTTTCCCACCTAAAACGGAAGAAATGACCAATACACTTTGGCAATCGATTGAACGTTTAAGCACATTGAAGCCCAAATTTGTTTCAGTGACTTATGGTGCTAATTCAGGGGAAAGAGACAGAACACACAGCATCATCAAAGAAATTAAGAATAAAACGGGACTCATCGCAGCTCCACATTTGACCTGCATTGACGCATCCAAAGAAGAGCTAATCCAAATTGCAAAAGATTATTTTGATAATGGCATAAGGCATATCGTTGCGCTTAGAGGAGATCTCCCCCCCAATAGTGGGAAACCTGATATGTATGCAGCAGATCTTGTCACTTTATTAAAATCTGTCGCGGATTTTGATATTTCAGTTGCTGCTTATCCAGAAGTACACCCTGAGGCTAAAAATGCCAAATCCGATTTGATTAATTTAAAAGCGAAGCTTGATGCGGGCGCGAATAGAGCAATTACCCAATTTTTCTTTGACATCGAAAGTTACCTGCGTTTTCGTGATCGCTGCGTCGCTATCGGTATCGATGCAGACATTATCCCTGGCATATTGCCAGTGTCAAATTTTAATCAACTTCAAAAATTTGCCACAATGACCAATGTCAAAGTACCTGACTGGTTGAAAAATATGTTCATTGGATTAGATAACGATCCTGAAACTCGTAAAATGGTTGGTGCGTCTGTTGCTATGGAAATGGTTAAAATCTTAAGTCGTGAAGGAGTCAAAGATTTTCATTTCTACACACTTAACCGCGCAGAACTCAGCTATGCCATTTGTCATACACTAGGAGTTAGGCCAGATTTACAAGCAACAAGCAAATAGTCAAAATATATGGTCGGCTTATTATGTTATAAAAGGAAACACCATCCTTACTAAAGTCAGATAGGGATAAGATATTAAGACTAGTAAATCTATAAGTTACAGAAAAAAATACTCTACATCTTTGACTTGGGTAACGTGCTTATTAACATTGATTTTAATCGAACTTTATCTCTATTTAGCCATTATTCTGACCGTTCACTTGCAGAGTTACAGCAAAAATTTTCCATGGATGACGCTTTTTGTCTGCATGAAAAAGGGCTACTCAGTGATAAAGATTTTGCACTACATATAAATCAATCTCTAAAGATTAATTTATCCTTTGAAGAGTTTCTCGAAAGTTGGTGTGCATTACTTATCGATATTAAACCTCAGATAATTGATCTTTTACACTCACTCAAAATGAATAACCATCGCCTAGCCATGTTATCAAACACAAACCATGCACATACACTCTATTGGAAAAAAGCATTCAGTGAATTGCTCCCCTTTTTTGATAAGATATTTCTTTCCCATGAAATGGGTATGAGAAAACCTGATGCCGAAATTTATCTAAAAGTTCTTGAAGTCATGCAACACCCAAAAGAAAATGCCCTCTTTTTTGATGATAATAAGAATAATATTGACGCTGCATGGCACATTGGTTTACCGTCTTTACATATTGAACGACATGAGCAATTGACAAAATACTTCAAAGCAAAAGGACTTTTACCATGATAGCCCTGATACAAAGAGTTCGACAAGCAAGAGTTGAAATAAATAATGACTGTGTAGGTAAAATTAATCAAGGGATATTGATATTACTAGGTGTTGAAGCCTCTGATAATAAGGTGCATGCAGATAAGTTACTACATAAGATCCTTAATTATCGACTTTTCAGTGATAAAGCAGGAAAAATGAATTTATGTGTCAAAGACATTCAAGGAGAAATTTTAGTGGTGTCTCAATTTACTTTGGTGGCTCAAACTGATAAAGGATTAAGACCCAGCTTCACCAAAGGAGCCCCCCCTGCACTAGCTGAAGAATTATATGATTATTTTGTTCAGCAAGCAAAAGAGCAGGTCCCCACACAAACAGGTCAATTTGCTCAAGATATGCAAGTTTTTTTACAAAACGATGGTCCTGTAACTTTCACCCTTCAAGTATGATAGAAAAACTCAGATCTTTTTTATAAAAAAGAGTGAAAAAAACACGCTGAAGCACACAATTAGTATAAAATAAACATATAGACAAGATATTAAGCATTTAATTAACAATAGTTCCCACTGAGTCAAGATGAGTGACAGGACAAGTCGCTGTTAATGATCTCCTATGTATACTAAAGAGAATAACTAATTACCTGTATGAAGAAAGAAATTTTAATGCCGGCCCTCTTTATTGGTCACGGCTCACCGATGAATGCCATTACATTAAATCGCTTTAGTTTAAGTTGGTACCAACTCGGTCAGCAATTGCCTAAGCCTAGAGCAATATTAGTTATCTCTTCACACTACATCACTCATGGAATGACTTCTATTACAGCAATGGATAGACCTAAAACTATCCATGATTTTGTAGGTTTTCCTAATGAACTCGTTGAGCTTGAATATTCAGCCAAAGGTTCTCCCTTTATGGCTTCTCATATTGTAAAATCGTTAGAAGAGTTCACCCCAATCTATGAAGACTACACGGATTGGGGATTAGATCATGGCGCTTGGAGCATATTGAGTCATATGTACCCAGATGCAGATATACCTGTCTTAGAACTGAGCTTAGACATATCAAAGCCACCCGCTTTTCATCATGAATTTGGTAGAGCGCTTAGCGAATTGAGACGCCAGGGGATACTTCTTATTGGTACAGGCAATGTGGTCCATAATTTAAGACAATTGAAATGGGAAATAGATCAGTCACCTTATACTTGGGCAGAAAATTTTAATCAATTTGTCCTAGACAATTTAGATAGCCATGCCTTTACAGAAAATCACCCGCTAGTCAATTTTCAATCTCATCCTGATGCCCTTTTGGCACACCCAACTTTAGAGCACTATCTACCTATGCTGTATATTTTAGGTGCTTGGACAGGTAGAGAAAAACTCCAGCTATTCAATAATACCATTTTGCAAGGTTCGTTGAGTATGCTCTCATTTATGGTAGGCGATGAAGAGCTGAATCTCTCCTTAGAAGCTAAAAATATTCAAGGGGCAGCTTATGGGACATATGAGCTTCCATCTAGACTAGAATTAGACTTTTTTGAAGAGGCGCCTCATAATCAAACCAATGACTCTAATTTGGTAATAGGTTCAGACGTACCCACTTTGAATAATAGTTTGGCAGTTACTGATTCTAACGATTTTGTGCCTTCTGTTGACAACAAAAATGGCAACTCTGTTTCAGAACATTTATTAAGAAAAAACATCGGCCATAAATCGAACCAGCATCACCCATCAGAAAAAAAACACGGTTTTCTAAGGCAAAAAATAAGCTCAGTTGCGAAGAAACTCGTTCGTAATAGGGGATAATTAACACTATATCGCTAATTACAATTCTGAGTTGTATCTCAATATCTTGATAGCCAATAACTTAATTGAGTATGTCAGGTTCAACTCTAGGTCAGTTATAATTTATCTCTAACCACAACACTGGCAAAAAATTATAAATTGCATACTCAAGATCTTTAATTAAGCGCATCATCAATATTAACTTTTATTTCAATTAGCTTAAAATTCAAAAACATTAAGATACTGTTTTAATTTGCTCATCCAAAAGGGCATCAACCCCGCTAGAATCATTGAAGAAAATTATGCATTATCAAAAGTAGAAAATGCATTATATTCAGCTTTTGGTTTAGCAAAACATGATATTGCACATGCAAAAATTATCAGATCAGCAAGTCATGTACGCAGGGGACAAGTGGTTTTCAAATTAGCGACACAGCAAACAGGGCAAATGATATCTATTTTAATACAGTAAGCTATGCTGATAAACCAATTAAAGATTTAGCTCAAGCCAATGAAAAAGAAAATACAGGCATTTACCGAAATGCATTGAAAACAATGGGTCTTTGGAACTATAGAGCGTCTCTATTGCTAGAAAAATAAATATATGATAAATCGCACCTCTAAGAACTTGGCTAATTTTTTTGGGAACCTCGGCTGACTTTGCCTCTTTGTTTCAAAACTCCATCAGCATAAAACTAATATCAAATCACATTTTATCTTCAGAAATATAATCTATATGCTAGTTTCTAAATTCATGACATTTGAATTACTTTATAATCAATTTTCTCTTCAATTAAATTATCTAAGACAATCTCAACTTGTCATGAAGTTATATTACGTCTCCATTATTCATAGTTTTCAAATAAAAGTTAACAACGAGAACAAAGAGTGATATTTAATATGTTTTTTTCATTTCAATTAGTTGACTCAGTAGCTCACCGTTTAATAATCTTCGTTTAACTAACGCAAATGCGCCTAAGGTAGAATCATGCCTTAGCTCTGCAATAGAAATTTCAGTACTTTTATTAAAATTATCAAGGCTCTCTTTTTCAACTACCCGTTGTATGGATGAGAGTAAAAGTGCTTCCGCTTGAATCAACTCGCCAGTAATCACAATTTTTTGGGGATTTAACAAATTGATCAAAATTGCAATCACTTTACCTAGGTTATTCCCTGCTTCTTTAATAATATTCATAGCAATTTTGTCATTTTTTATGGCTAAACTGCTGATTTGAGTAATAGACATATCCCTCGTAAGAAGAGTATCAGCCCCCTCATCTAATAATCTAGCGACTTTTTCTTTTATCGTTTTATTAGCAACCACGGTTTCAAGACAACCAAATTGCCCGCAGTGACATTTAGGTCCTAACGGATCGATTTGGATATGACCTATTTCTGCTAAATTACCTTTTTGCCCCAATAAAATTTCACCATTCAAAATAATCCCGGCTCCAACACCATGATGAATACTGATAAGAATAGAGTCCCTTACATCTTGAGTACTACCAAAATAGTGCTCTGCTAGGGCAAGACTTCGAACATGGTTACCGATATAGATTTGACAATCAAAATGCGAGGATAATTTTGACACTAAGTCCCACTTATTAACAGCAAGGTGAGGTAAATAATAAACCACATCCCCTATGATCCCAGGCATCGTGACACTGATTGCAATTTTTCTTTTAATTATATGGCTGTTTTCTAAAATAAATGTTTCTAAAGAGTGAACCAAAAACTCCTCAAGAGAAACTAAATCTTCATATATAAGCGCATGATTTTTTTTTACGAGTAACTTAGCATTCAGTGTATATAGACCAATATCTAAATTATCCCTGCCTAATCTTACCCCAATAACATGAAAATTTTCTGAGGCGAGTTCTAACGAAACAGGCCTTCTTCCCCCTGTAGAGACTTGATGTTCTATCTCATTTATCAAACCAATATGCTCAAAAGAACGAATTATTTTTGTGATACTCGCTGGTGCTAATTGGCTTTTTTGTGATAGTTGTATTCTTGCAATAGGCCCTTCTTTGTCAAGAACTTGGTACACCGCAGCATAATTAAGTCGTTTGACTAAATCAAAATGCCCGAGAACCGGTGTGTAAGAAGCAGGTAAAATCATAATTCATCCTTAGAAATACATCACAGTGTAAATATTTTCCAAAATTTGCTTAATATTAACACAAATTATAGCAATCGAAAAATAATAGCAACTGCTTTTTTCAAATTACATCAGCTAGTTAAGTGTAACAGTAACGAAAAAATGCAATCAAACATTACAACTTCACCTTATTTCTCACCGCAAAATAAGAAAGCCATAATAGTTTAATTTTTAGGGAATATAACAGTTTTTATTCTTTTATATTGATATGAGTCACAAATAAATGAATAATTATTTTGATTAGTAAAATAATTACTTTAAGATAAAAGTAGCACCATAGAAAATGGGTATCTAAATTTTTTAAAATCATGGCATTTAAGATTAACTAAGTGAGGTAATTATGGGTATTTTAAAATATTTTCAGCGCATCGGAGCTGCCCTGATGGTTCCCGTCGCAGTGCTACCTGCCGCGGCAATATTAGTAGGTATTGGGTATTGGATAGACCCCAATTGGGGCGAGAAAAGTGCATCCGCAGCATTATTAATTAAGTCAGGAGGGGCTATCTTAGACAATATGCCGATGCTATTTGCTATTGGTCTCGCTTTTGGGATGTCAAATGATAAACATGGTTCTGCTGCCTTGACAGGTTTTGTCTCTTTTATGGTGGTGTTGACTTTATGCTCACCCGAAACCATTTCTCAAATCATTGGAATCCCTAGTGAAGAAGTCCCTACTGCTTTTAAAAGCATAAATAATCAATTCGTTGGTATTTTAGTGGGCGTGATTTCCGCTGCGTTATATAATCGTTTTTATGAAGTTCAATTACCCCAAGCATTTTCTTTCTTCAATGGTAAACGACTAGTTCCAATTATATCCTCTTTTGTCATGATAGGTTTAAGTTTCATTCTTATGTATGTCTGGCCTTATATTTATGATGCATTGGTTGCTTTTGGAAACTCAATTAAAGACATGGGATCGGTGGGCGCAGGCGTTTATGCTTTTTTCAATCGTTTGCTTATCCCTGTAGGCCTTCATCATGCACTAAACTCTGTGTTTTGGTTTGATGTAGCTGGAATAAATGATATTAAAAACTTCATAGATGGCCAAGATGCGATTGATGCAGGTGTTGCAATCGTGGGTGTTACAGGCCGTTATCAAGCTGGGTTCTTCCCCATCATGATGTTTGGTTTACCCGGCGCTGCATTGGCCATGTATCATTGTGCTCGCCCTGAAAATAAGACTAAAATCGCGGGAATATTTCTTGCCGGTGGATTTGCCTCATTCTTTACTGGTGTGACGGAACCCTTAGAATTTGCTTTCATGTTTGTAGCACCCGTACTTTATGTTATGCATGCATTATTAACAGGTCTATCTGTCTTCATCGCTGCACACATGGAATGGATGGCAGGATTTGGATTTAGTGCAGGTCTTGTAGATATGTTGCTTTCAGCACGTAATCCTTTGGGTGTAAAGTGGTATATGCTGATCGTTCAGGGTCTCGCATTTTTCGGTATATATTATGTGCTATTCCGTTTTATGATAAAAGCATTGAACCTTCTCACACCGGGTCGTGAAAAAGAGAGCAACTCTGCTAAAAGTTCCACCAAAACTACTGAGAATTTAGAAAGTCTTGCTATAGGCTATTTAAATGTTGCAGGTGGATGGGATAATGTTCTTGCAATTGATGCATGTATTACTCGTTTAAGATTAACTGTTAAAGACAATTCAATCATTGATGAAGCGACAGCTAAAGAGCTAGGTGCGTCAGGAGTTGTAAGACCTGGCGCTGGTGCTGTTCAGATTGTTGTAGGAATGAAAGCAGAATTGATCGCTGGGGCGATGAAAAAGTTGCCTCGTTAATCGCTAAGTCATATACCGACAATTAATTGATTAAAGCGCCTGGAATTTTCCGGGCGTTTTATTTTATTACGTGGCATTTTATTTTATTACGTGGCATTTTATTTAATAATAATTTTATTTATGTTAGTAGATAAAGGAGTCGATATGAACCGAAAAATCATTAAAGAAGCATGTGTGGGAAGCTATGAAGAAGCCATGGATGCTTATAAAAAAGGGGCTTCTCGAATTGAGTTATGTGCTGATCTTAACGTTGGTGGCGTTACTCCTTCATTTGGAACCATCAAGCAAAGCATAAAAAATATTCCTTTACCCATTTTTGTACTCATTCGTCCAAGAGCTGGTGATTTTTTTTATACCGATGATGAATTTGAAGTCATGCGTAATGACATCAAAATAAGCAGAGAAATAGGAGCTACAGGTGTTGTATTTGGGGCACTTACAAATAACAAATTACTAGATATGAGAATTCAATTACTTATAGATGAAGCTGATGGTTTAGAAAAAACATTTCATAAAGCATTTGATGAAGTAGAGGATAAACAACAACTCTTAGAACAACTCATTGCGCTCAAATTTCATAGAATATTGTCATCGGGATCTAAATCCAGTTTCTTTGATGGACTGGAAAACCTTAAAATACTTCTAAAAAGGGCAGAGCAACGAATTAAGTTAGTCGCTTGCGGGGGAATAACAGAACATAATTTAGAATATGCAATAAACAATCTAGAAACGAACGAATTTCATGGAAAGTTAATTGTTGGAAAACTTAATAATAGGTAATGAGGACAACATAGCCAGATAATAGCTAAAAAACTAAACCAAGTGCAAGACAAAAATCAACTCAATTCAAATTACAACCTCTTAAACTGAGTTGATTTAGATTGACTGAACCAATATGGGCTCAATTTCTACATAGATGAAAATATCCTAGTGAAATCGCACATTACAACACCTCAACTTGTCCCATCATTCCAGCATCCTCATGCTCTAATATATGACAATGGAACATTCTAATTCCTGTATGATTCTGTTGAGTCAAGACTCGGATGGTTTCTCCTGGTCTAACATTAATCGTATCTTTGAACAAGGTGAAGGGAGGTTTACTGACAACACCATTATTTTCAAATTCAATGACTTGAAATTGAGGTCCATGCAAGTGGAAATTATGATCCATATGACTTTGGTTAGTAATTTCCCATAACTCAACTTCCCCCTTATTCATCTTAAAATCAATTCGGTTCATGTCATGTGATTGACCATTAATCAAAAATTTTAAAGGTGCCATTTCTTCAGAGAAAATGACTTTGCGAGTAACACTTGGCTTAGGGAGTGGCGTAATATCTGTTAGAGTACTAGGCAGTTTTATTCGTGTACCTACTTTAGGATGTATTTGGGCTAGAACTAAATCAACTTCTTTAGGCACAGGTCCCATCTTATCTCTATCATAGGCTGAAGCCATCAGTGAAAAAATCTTATCAGATTTAGGGGTTACAACAATCTCAGCTCTTTCTCCTGGAGTCAGAAGAAGTGACTCTATTTGTTGAGGAGATTCAATTAATCCCCCATCCGTTGCCACTAAATACACCTCAACCATTTCTTTGGGAAAAGAAAAATTAAGATATCTTGCAGAATTACCATTAATGAGTCTCCACCTTTGAGTGCCATCAAGCTCGATTTCTGGTTCCCACTGACCGTTAATTAGTGCAAATTGCCCTTCTCTTCCATTCATGATATCAATCATATCATTTTCTGCAATTTGACCATTTTTATCGAGTTTTAAGTCGCTAAAAAAAAGTGTTTGCTCTGGAATATGGGCTAATGGATCATTAGAATTTTTAATTATAAAAGCACCTGCAAGCCCTTTAGCTACTTGAGTACTAGTTCTTAAATGCGTATGTGGATGAAACCAATGCGTACCCGCCATATCTTCATTTGTAGTAAATTCATAAGTCCTTTGCGCATTTGGAGCTATAGGATCTTGGGGATTTCCATCTTGTGAAGGAGGAATAGCCAACCCATGCCAATGCACTGTTGTGTCTTCATTTAATCTATTCTTTACGGTAATTTCAACTTTATCTCCCGCATTAACTTCTATCAAGGGAAGAATTTCTCCGTTATAAAGCCATAACTCAGGAGAGGCTTTATCAGACATTCTTTTAACTGACTGCTTTGGTTCCAAAATAGCTTTAAAAACTCCTTTTTCAGTGCTCATGTTTTGAATTGTAATTAATGGTTTTAAGGGTTGATTTCTAGCTACCCCAAAATAACTCGCAGGAGTCAACCTATCTTTTGAAGCTTTTTTCATACCATGCATACCATGCATATCATGCATATCATTATGAGAGGAAACCTTAGTGTCGGAGGATATCATTTTCTGATTTCCTGAATGCTTTACCTGATTATTAAGACTATTTTTTGTATGTTCTGCACCATGAGAATAATGTTTATGATGATTCATAGAATTCTTACTCGGCAAAGTATCTGCAGATGAAGCAAATAAATTCTGAGAAAGTAGACTCATCACAGTGAGTAAAGTTAATTGAGTTAATTTCATATTATCTCCAATAGATTTAATAATGCATGCTTTGCTACTTGTGTTTTCTTAACTTATCAGTTAATCGAAAAACTATTCGTTTGATTCATTTTTTATAATATTAACATATAGTTAATGACAAATCGCCTACAAATTGATGACAATATTGTCATAATTACTCTAACATTACTCTTTTAAATGAGAATATGGTAACTTAACGAAGCTAAAGCGCCTTAATATCTCGCGCTCATTTTTTTATGATCGAACAGCTCGAAAGGATTGAATAAGTGAAAGTATTAATCATCGAAGATGAAATAAAAATAGGCTTATACATAAAACAAGGATTAGAGGAATCTGGATTTTCTGTAGATATTGCTAAAGAAGGTAAGCAAGGGCTTGAATTAGCCTTAACAGGAAATTATGATTTGGCGATTATTGATATTATGCTTCCTGGCATGAATGGTTGGGATATCACTAAACGCTTAAGAAAAACTGACCTTTTTATGCCTATACTCATTTTGACTGCAAGAGATTCACTTGAAGACAAAGTAAAAAGCTTTAATCTGAAGGCCGATGATTATCTAGCCAAACCTTTTGCCTTTGCTGAATTGTTAGCAAGAGTCAATAGCTTGCTGAGAAGAAGTCAATTAACCTTTAATCAACCAAATGAAGAGCTTTTTCTACAAATTTCCGATCTGACTATTGATAAATTAAAGCGTACAGTCACTAGAGGAGGGAAAATAATTCATCTAACTCCAAAAGAATATAACTTACTTTTACTGCTTATTGAAAATTCGTCACAAATACTCACGCGTTCCGTCATAGCCTCTCGGATTTGGGATATCAATTTTGATAGTGATACCAATATTATTGATGTCGCCATTAAACGACTGAGGCAAAAAATTGACAGTGAATCAGAGATTAAATTAATCCACACTAAAAGAGGCATGGGATACTACTTTGAAGCACCCTCATAGAACATTTGTCTTTAAATTATCTATGGCAAAATATTTAACACTTGTTGTTGGAACAAGTGTACTTTGTCTATTTTTACTGATGACATTTATTGTCGAAAGGAGTATCACGCATCACTTTATTGTCCAAGATAGAACACAATTAGAATCAGTCGCTAATTCACTTTTAGGTAATAAAAATAAAATGCAAAAGATGATGTTAGCTAATCTGCTCAATAACTCTTTTGGAATACATCACTCTTTTTTTATAATTACTTCTTCGAGTATTATAAATAAAAAAGGAGAAAACAAAACCCTTAATACAATACTTCATCCATTAGTTATTGAAGAAAATATCTGGCCTGAACTCAAAAAAATAATCATCAATTCAAGAATTTTACAAACAACCGATAGCCTAGATAACTTATTTAAAAATAATACCTTAGAACCTTTTCGCCATGACTTATATACATGGAATATAAATAACACAAATTACCGCGTATTAATTGTAAAAGAAGTGGATTATGCAAAAAAGAAAAATAATTATCTTCTAAACAGCACTAAGCCTCATCAGTTAAATAAAGAACAGCCACCATTAAATTCAGCAATCATTGTCGGTTTAGATATCAGTTTTCATCAAGAATATTTAAAAGAACTCAGATATCAACTAATCAGTTTAGCACTTATTATCTCTTTTTTGTCAATGATAATAGTCCACTATTTGATTAAACGAGGATTAATTCCTATCAAAGCTATAAGCGATGAGATTAAAGCGGTGCAAGGAGGCCATTTAAGTACTCGGATCAGTGATGAACCTTACCCAATTGAATTAAAACCTTTAATCGCTTCATTTAACCACCTGATGTGGAAACTAGATACCTTTTTTGAGCAACAAGCCAGATTTAGTGAAGACATTGCTCATGAGTTAAGAACTCCAATGACTAATTTAATTACTCAAACACAAATCATATTACAAAAAGAGAGAAATAAAGAAGAATACCAAGAAGCTCTCTATGGTAATTTAGAGGAGTTTGAAAGATTATCAAAAATGGTGAACGATATGCTTTTTTTGGCAAATACCGATGCGCTGGATAATTTGCCCGATGTCGAGCAAATCAACTTGATAGAGTTAGTCAATGAAACCATTGACTATTTTGATGCATTAAGTGAAATAAATCAGCAAAAGATTTACTTTGACATTTCAGGAATTATGCAACAGCAAACAAATTTATCTGGCAATAAATCAATGTTAAAAAGAGCAATTTCAAATATCTTGTCTAATGCCTTTAAATACTCTATTCCTCATACGGATATTTTGGTAGCGACAAAAGTCCAGGATGATAAAATTGTCATCTCTTTTACAAATCAAATTGAAAAAAATCTCTCAAATGAACAACTCTGCAAACTATTTGATAGATTTTACCGAGTAGATCCCTCCAGAAATAATAACGAAGGAAAACTGACTAGCATCGGTATAGGTTTAGCCATGACAAAAGTAATCATCAATGCCCATAAAGGTTCAATTGAGGTCAGCTGCCAAGACTTGAAATTTTCAATCTCAATTAGTATATGAAAACTTCAAAAATAACTATATATTTAACATGATGAGATACAACTATAAATTTCCACAATAGGGAAATCACTATATCGAACCACATTACTTTCATTGTTCTAATAAAGCTTAGGTTTGTGGCAAATTTGCTACATCCTTTTAATACTAGAGAATAAAAATATGATATGATCTGAAAAAAACGTCCATAAAGTTTTTAATAAGATCAGTAGTTTTATGCACCCATTTCTTTAATTCTATAAAAAATGACAACCATATGTTAGAAAATATCCGAATAGTACTTGTTGAAACCTCTCATAACGGCAACATAGGCTCAGTAGCCAGAGCAATGAAAACCATGGGACTACATGATTTATACTTAGTTAACCCAAAGGCAAATATTGATTCTCATGCCGTGGCTTTGGCCGCTGGAGCGAGTGATATTATTGGTCAAGCCAAAATAGTTAGCTCCCTAGAAGACGCTATCACAGGATGTGAATTAGTTCTTGCAACAAGTGCACGTTCAAGAACACTGGATTGGCCTATTGTCACTGCAAGAGAAGCGGGTATAAAAATTATTGATGAAGCCCAAAAGGCTAAAGTAGCAGTCGTGTTTGGTCGAGAAAGAAGTGGCTTAACAAATGCGGAGCTCCAACTCTCCCATTTTCATCTAGCTGTAGATACAAATCCTCTCTACAGCTCACTTAATTTAGCGATGGCCGTTCAAATCGTTACTTATGAGATACGCACAGCATGGCAAATAGTCATAAACCCACAAGAGAAAGATACCCCAATATCTATTAAGCTTTTTGACAAAAAACAAAATAACAATAACAATAACAATAACAATAATACAGCAGATGGATTAGCTAAAAAAGAGCATGAAATGTACCCTCCAGTCGAAGATTTGGAACGTTTTTATGATCATTTAGAAACCGTACTACAAAAAAGCCACTTCATTCGAAAGTCTCATCCGGGCCAAATAATGGCTAGACTCAGAAGATTATATGCCAGAGCAAGGCCTAATTTGCAGGAATTAAATATTTTAAGGGGGATTCTTGCATCTGTAGAAAAATTTTTACCCGAAGAGTTAGCTAATGATATCGACCTCAAAGAGCTAAGTCATCAGCCTTCTGATTCAAATCCAAAATAAACAATTAACTGTTCATACTTCAAAAAACGAGGGATTAAAACACAATAAGAAGATTCCTAGCACCTTCGCTCATTATTTGTGGATTAAATCACACTTAAAAAATCAGATTGTCAATACCCTTAAGATGAAACAATATTTGGACAGACTATTTTTTAGAATAATGTTATTTTTTTCGCCTATAGCATTACTGCTTGTTGACACATAACCGCTTAGTAAAACAATAATTTAATTCTTTTAGAGAAAAAAACTCTCTTAAAGTAAGAGAGTCAGTACAAAGATATATAATCAATAAATCAGAAAATTAGTTTCATTGGCAATATAAAAACACTAAAATTTACACTTATTAACCAAAGTTAACACTATTTACCTCTTATAATAGTTGACTATTTTACTCAGATAAATGACAATACCTGAGTTAATTACTCAACTATTTTTTTCTGGTGTGAAAAATGATAATAAGAGAACGCAGGAAATGAAAATCTCCGCCAAAGGTAGATATGCTGTAACTGCAATGTTTGATGTCGCAATACATGAGTATTCCGGTCCGGTACCTTTAACTGCAATAGCTGACAGGCAAGATATATCCTTATCTTATCTAGAGCAGTTGTTCAATAAGCTAAGGCGAGCTGAATTAGTTAAGAGTGTCCGTGGGCCTGGAGGTGGTTATCTTCTTAATAAAACAAAAGATGAGATAACTATTGGTGAGATTATTCTGGCAGTAAACGAAAATATTGATACGACTAAATGTCATAATGATGACATTGGTTGCCAGGATGGCAAACGTTGCTTAACTCATACCATTTGGCATCAATTAAATCATCAAATAAGTGATTTCTTGAATGCCATCACATTAGGCAATATGGTAGAAAATCAAGAAGTTTTAAAAGTCATAGAACGACAAGCTAAAAAGCCTATTGAATTGCCAGGTGAATTAAAAAACATCTCGGTTAAATCAATTTAGTTATGACTAAATAGAGCTATACTTAACAAAACGTAACGCTAAGTAATAAAGCATTTAACTAATTTAAACCAACAATTGTTGTATTTATAAGAATAAGCAAATACCCAAGAGGATACTATGCAAAGACCTATTTATTTAGATTATGCAGCAACAACGCCTACGGATGCGAGAGTTGCAAATAAAATGATGCAATTTTTAACGCCAGATGGCATTTTTGGTAACCCGGCATCAAGATCGCATAGTTTTGGTTGGGATGCTCAAGATGCAGTAGAACACGCAAGAGAGCAAGTTGCTCAATTAATTGATGCCAACGCAAAAGAAATCGTTTTCACATCGGGGGCAACTGAATCAATCAACCTAGCACTCAAAGGTGCTTGCGACTTTTACCAAAAATCTAAAGGTAAACATATTATTACAAGTAAGACAGAGCACAAAGCAGTTCTAGACACATGTAGACAACTGGAAAGAGAAGGATTTGAGGTGACTTATCTCTCTCCTAACGCTTCGGGTTTTATTGAGCTTGACACATTTAAAGCCGCGTTAAGAAGTGATACTGTTATTGCCTCAATTATGCTGGTTAATAATGAAATTGGAGTTATTCAAGACATCAAAGCCTTAGGGACCATATGCCGAGAAAATGGTACTATCTTTCATGTAGATGCGACACAAGCAATAGGACGTATTGAAGTTAATGTGAATGATATCCCAGTTGATTTGATGTCATTCAGTAGCCATAAAGTGTATGGACCGAAAGGTATTGGTGCACTTTACGTTAATAGAAAACGTAAACCTAGAATTCGTTTGGAAGCGCAACAACATGGTGGTGGTCACGAGGGAGGCTTAAGATCGGGTACTCTGCCTGTTCATCAAATTGTTGGTATGGGTGAAGCGTATCATTTAGCCAAACTAGAAATGAAAGAAGAGAGTCTTAGATTAAACAGTTTACGTTTAAGACTTTGGGAAGGGATAAAAGATATCGAGGAAGTATACCTCAATGGCTCTTTAGATAACTCAGCACCACATATTCTAAACGTGAGCTTTAACTACGTTGAAGGGGAATCATTAATCATGGCATTAAAAAATATCGCCGTGTCTTCTGGTTCTGCTTGTACATCAGCGAGTTTAGAGCCTTCATATGTATTAAGAGCTTTAGGCTTAAATGATGAACTAGCACATAGTTCAATTCGTTTCTCATTCGGTCGCTTTACTACAGAAGCAGATGTAGACTATGCAATCAAATTAGTTCATCAGTCTATTGGTAAATTACGTGACTTATCTCCGCTATGGGATATGTTTAAAGCAGGAATAGATTTATCTAAAGTAGAATGGGTTGAACACTGATACCATTAAGGTATCGTGCAAAAATTAGAAAATTTGAATTTTTGAGACCCCAAATAATCAAGCATAATTCACTAATTTAGATGTTTTTGTTGAAACCTTTAAATTAGACACTATATATAACACTAAATTCATCAAGGAGTACTCTTATGGCGTACAGTGAAAAAGTTATCGACCATTATGAAAACCCACGTAATGTAGGTTCATTTGACAGTGAAGACCCTTCCGTTGGAAGTGGAATGGTCGGTGCGCCTGCGTGCGGTGATGTAATGAAATTACAAATTAAAGTTAATGAACAAGGTATCATTGAAGATGCTAAGTTCAAAACTTATGGATGCGGTTCAGCAATTGCTTCTAGTTCACTGGTTACCGAGTGGATGAAAGGTAAATCGCTTGATGAAGCCGCAGAAATAAAAAATACGGATATTGCTGAAGAGTTGGAACTTCCTCCTGTGAAGATCCACTGTTCAATTTTAGCAGAGGATGCGATAAAAGCCGCGATAACGGACTATAAAAACAAAAATAATAAATCGTAAATAAACATAGCATGATAATATGTTTTAGCTAAGTATTTTAGCCGGTAATAAGTTAAAATAGACACCTTTGTTTTATTCTAATTAATTTTATTAACAATAAAATATATTATTTATACTAATTTGCAGTGTGCTAACACCTAATATGACATTTTGAAGGACATCTTATTTTATGGCTATACATCTAACTGATAATGCGGCGAACCGTATCAAATCTTTCCTCGATAATCGAGGTAAAGGCTTTGGATTACGTTTAGGCGTGAGAACATCAGGTTGTTCTGGTATGGCTTATGTGCTTGAGTTTGTTGATGAAACTCAGGACGATGATGAGGTGTTTTCTGAAAAAGGTGTCAATATTGTAGTTGATGCTAAAAGCTTAGTTTACATTGATGGAACTGAACTTGATTTTGTTAAAGAAGGTCTTAATGAAGGCTTCAAGTTTAATAATCCAAATGTAAAAGACGAGTGCGGTTGCGGCGAAAGTTTTACGATTTAAGTGTTTTTAAGTAGTTATTATATTGATGTAAAAACTCTTTTTTCTTAAATGATATATTCACATGGACTATTTTAAACTATTTGATTTATCAGAGGACTTCTTTATTGATATCTCTGATCTTACGGAAATTTATCAAGAAAAACAACGCCTTTACCACCCTGACCGTTTTGCATCAGCTGACGATAAGGAAAAATTAAGTGCTTTACAGATGGCCACAGAAATTAATGCGGCTTACCAGACACTTAAAGATCCTTTAACGCGTGCGGGGTATCTACTTCAATGTAAAGGGATTGATGTGCAAAATGAAGCCCTGACGTTGAAAGATAATAAATTTTTAACCCATCAATTTGAATTGAGAGAAAAAATTGATTCTTTACAAACAAATAGAAATTTGAGTCACGAAGATTTGTTAGTGGAGTTGACAATTTTAGTTCAACAAATTGATGTTGAGCAGCGCAATCTTAAGAATGAGTTATTCACAGCTGTGGATTACAGTAACTGGGAAAATGCAGCTGACAGTCTTCGTAAATTAAAATATTACGAACGTTTACTTGGACTTATTGATGATTTCGAAGAGAAACTAGCCTCCTAAATGCTCTCAATAATGAGGCTTAATTGAAAGGCTACTTTTTAGTGATCATTACAATCGTTATTTTTATGCGGAGCTCTGCTCCGCTTAATTTTTATTGCTATAACTGTTGATTTTAAATATCTATTGTAGGGTACTCATGGCATTATTACAAATCAGTGAACCGGGTATGGCACCGGCACCTCACCAAAAAAAAATTGCAATCGGTATTGATCTCGGGACAACCCATTCTCTAGTAGCTGCAGTGCAAAGTGGTTTAGCAAAGCCACTCATTGATGAAAAGGGCAATAGTCTGCTTCCCTCTGTCGTCAATTATCAAAAAGATCAAACGACTGTAGGTTACAAAGCATTAAATAATGCCAGTTTAGACCCAGAAAATACGATCATTTCCATTAAACGCTTAATGGGAAAAAACCTTAATGATATAAATCAGCGTTACCCTAATCTACCTTACGAATTCCAAGCAGATGAAAAAAATATGCCCCGCATTTTAACAACGCAAGGGCTCAAACATCCCGTAGAAATTTCAGCAGACATATTAAAGGCACTCGTGCAAAGAGCAGAATTGACTTTAGGTGATACAGTTAACGGTGTTGTTATTACTGTACCAGCCTATTTTGATGATGCTCAAAGGCAAGCAACTAAAGATGCTGCCCATGTCGCAGGATTAAATGTGTTAAGGTTGCTAAACGAGCCTACAGCCGCTGCAATAGCTTATGGACTTGATAGTCAAGAAGAAGGAATTATTGCTGTCTATGACTTAGGTGGAGGTACATTTGATGTCTCTTTGCTTAAATTGCATAGAGGTGTATTTGAAGTCTTAGCGACAGGAGGAGACTCTGCTCTTGGAGGCGATGATTTTGATGTTCTGCTTGCTGATGAGATCATTAATGCATTAAATATCGATGTTTCAATAAAATCGGACTCAAAACGTTATCGAGAACTCATTGATATTACCATAAAAACCAAAAAACAGCTCAGTGATTCACAAGAGTGTAATGTCCTATTTGAAGGTAAAAGTTGCCTCATCACAAGAGATAGATTTGAATCATTAATTTCAGCTCTAGTCAAAAAATCACTCTTAGTTTGCCGGCGTAGTTTAAAGGATGCAGGACTAGATGCTTCAATGGTCGATAATGTCGTGCTGGTGGGAGGATCGACGCGAGTTCCATATATTCGAGAACAAGTAGGGGAATTTTTCCAAAAGCCCCCTTTAACCTCCATAGATCCTGATGAAGTTGTTGCAATTGGCGCTGCAATTCAAGCGGATATACTTATTGGCAATAAACCTGACAGTGATATGCTCCTTTTAGATGTAATCCCTTTGTCGTTAGGCATCGAAACCATGGGGGGATTAGTAGAAAAAATCATCCCTAGAAACACGACGATTCCTATCGCACGAGCACAGGAATTCACAACGTACCAAGACGGTCAAACAGGTATGTTTTTTCATGTTGTGCAGGGAGAAAGAGAACTGGTTGCAGATTGCCGATCTTTGGCAAAATTCAGTTTAAAAGGTATTCCGCCTATGGCTGCCGGCGCAGCACATATTAGAGTTACCTTTCAGGTCGATGCTGATGGACTCTTAAGTGTCAGTGCGATAGAAAAATCGACTCAAGTACAAGCTGCGATACAAGTTAAACCCTCTTATGGACTATCTGATTCGCAAATAGCTGATATGCTCAAATCTTCAATAGCGAATGCAAAAGAAGATATTCAAAAGCGCCTATTTTTTGAAAAAAAAATCGATGCACAACGTTTAATTGAAAGTGTTGAGGCGGCTTTGAATCAAGATAAAAACTTACTTAACGATGCTGAATTGACTGCTATTTATTCAGCAATCACTGCCCTTCAAACAATCATAGAGCAACAAGATAATTATGAAACGACTCAATTAGAGAGTGCCATTAAAAAACTCAGTGATGATACTGAATATTTTGCTGCTAAAAGAATGGATAATGCAATCGCCCATGCCCTAAAAGGCCAATCGATTGATAAAATTTAGTGCCTTTGAGAAGGAGATAAAGATTATGCCTAAAGTTATTTTTTTACCCCATGAAGATTATTGTATTGATGGTGCCGTTGTTGATGCAAACAAAGGTGAATCCATTTTAGATGTTGCTTTACGTAATGGAATGAATCTTGAACATGCTTGTGAAAAAGTTTGTGCTTGTACGACCTGTCATTGCATTGTTCGTGAAGGCTTTGATTCTTTAAATGAAGCGTCAGATCAAGAAGAAGATATGTTGGACAAAGCGTGGGGATTAGAACCTGAAAGTCGCTTAAGCTGCCAGGCAATTGTGGGTGATGAAGACTTAGTTGTTGAAATTCCTAAATACAGCATAAACCACGCTCGCGAACATTAATTGGATAAAATCAGTCTATTTCATCTGGTGCTTAATGCTTAATTCACTAAACAATTATCAATAAGTTTCCAGATGAACGATAATATTGGGTTTTATCTAATTGTCGTTGCCCTTAATCTTCTGCCACATCTGCCCTAAATATTCATACCAAACCCGTTCAAAATGAGAAAGATAGAGTGCTCGAGGAAACCATTTTTCATAAAAAGGTAAATCCGTTGTTATAGCTAATTGATTCGCTGGCATAGGCAGAGGATTTAAGCCTTGCGCTTTAAAAATATCAGTGGCTCGTGGCAAATGATTTGCTGATGTTACCAAAATAAATTCACTATCACCCACAATAGATTTTACTGCTAAGGCCTCTTCTACTGTGTCTCTTGGTAAATCAGCTAACACAACATTGTCTTTTAACACTCCAAGAGATAATGCAATATCTTCAGCACTTTTTGCCGCGCTTTGCTTATTTAAAGCAGCTCCTCCTGTAAATATCAATTGGCTATTAGGTATGGATAAATGGATACGAATACCTTCAACAATACGTGGTAAGCTATTATTTAATACATTAGAACTGGGTGCCCATTGAGGATTATAAGTATGCCCTCCCCCGAGCACCACGATATATTTTATGTTAGGATGTTGTGCTAATATTGTTGCCTTATCAAATGTTGCAAAAGGTGCCTCAATTTTTGAAAGTAGGGGGCTAGATACCGGTTGCAAAGACATTAATAACAGGCTTACAGTTCCTGCTGTTACTGCTATTTTTGCAAATACTTGGCTTTTCTTTAGCCAGAGTAAAACCACACCTAGCACGAGTAACAAAATTACCAAGGGTAACGGTTGAACTAATCCCCCAACTAATTTTTTTAACACAAATCCAAACGTATAGTGGCTATCCATATCTGTTATCATCTCTTTATCGCCCAAAAAATATAGTGACAGTACCAGGTGTGACATTAATGCCTGTTCCGTAACGATAGGCAAACCATTCTTTAATACTTTTATCTGGGTTCAAATCATAAACTGGATTGTCAGCAAAATAAGTACTTAATGCCTCAGACAAAATAGGTTGGAGAAGTGGCATAACTCTGTTCACACGATTAGACTCAGTCTTCGCATCAATAATTTCGATAGATTTGACATAAATTGCTTTTTTATCTCGTTCGAAATAAGGGGATGCACTGATTGTGAAGGTCAGTTCAGTTTGCGTATCACCAAAAAGCGAAGTAAGACTTAAATTGGCTTTGGCATTAAATTGGACTAAATTAGGCTCTCTTCTACCTACCTCGACAACCATCTCTGAAATTTTTATATTGGCTTTAGCCACATTCGGTACTTCAATATCGCGGTTAAATTTTTTGCTATCCGCCCTTTCAGTCAAATACTGATTAATTCTCTCTTCAGTCAAGTGATAGCGTAATGGATTAAAACCAAGAAAGAGTGCTAACAAGGCAACTGCAACAATAATAATTACTAATTTTTTCATTTTAAACCTTTTCTCTAAAACAATCTGGTAAACTATCTCTTAAAAGCGGATTAGGGTATAGCTTACACAAGTATGTTAAAATCTCTACAAACAATCACAAACAATCAAAGAGCCTATACTACAATAGAGGAAAAAGAGCAAACCTACAACATTTACTCTCCTAAACTTTGGTATAACTCAATTTAAACATAAGAAATTAAACATTAATAATTTCTATTTGGGAAAGTGGCATGGCATTACCTAGCGAAGTTAAAAATAATATCACGAAGTGGTACAAAGCACTTCAAAATCATATTCCTAATTTCATTTCAAGAGCCCCGCAACGAGAAATGATAGCGCATGTTGCAAATTCTCTCAATGGAGAAAATGGTCGTCATCTTATTGTAGAAGCTCCTACAGGCGTTGGTAAAACACTTTCTTATCTTATTCCAGGGATTGCGGTTGCTCAAAACCAAGAAAAGAAATTGGTCGTAAGTACCGCTAATATAGCACTTCAAGATCAGATCTTTAATAAAGATTTACCTTTAATTCAAAAAATCATCCCAGAAATAAAATTTATCGCTGTATTTGGACGAGCGCGCTATGTCTGCCCTAGAAATTTGACCTACTTATCTCCTAAAAATGATGGACAGACCGGTTTTTTAGATTTATTTGAAGATGATGAGTTTAATGTAAACCAAAATGAAGCCGAATTTTGCCTTCAGCTCTACGATAATTTAATCAAAAACAAATGGGATGGCGTTCGTGATCATCATAGCGAAAGCATTAGCGACTCATTATGGCAGAAAATGAGTACAGATAAACAAAATTGTTTGGGAAGAAACTGCTATCATTTTAGAGAGTGCCCTTTTTATCTTTCTCGTAAAGATATAGAAAATTCGGATATTATTATAACGAACCATGCCCTCGTTCTCGCGGCACTAGAAAATGAAAATACACTTCCTCCGCCAGAAAAAATGCTATTAGTACTAGATGAAGGCCATCATATAGCCGATGTCGCCAGAGGCGCTCTAGAACTGCATGCTGAAATTTCACTTTTTCAAAGTTTAAATCAACTTGATGGTTTCAGTAAAATTATCAAACAAGCGACAACTTTATTCGATCCCCCAGAAAAGCCTCCCTTATTAAAAAATATTGAACGATTTGACGATCATATAGAACAAGCTAAAGAACTTGCAGATCATTTAATGATGATATTTGATGAATATCTGCCGAATGATGAAGGTTCAAGTTCTTCTCAATCTACATTATTCAAAGAAAATAATAAAAATCAAGAGCCCTTATACATCTTTGAACTCGGCCAACTTCCAGAAGAATTTCAGTTGTTATGCCAAGCACTACAAACATCTCATAGCCGATTAGCAAGTGTAGCTGACTTTTTCCTAACATATTTCAATGAATCCAGTAATAAACTAGAACTTGCTAAAGTTCAGCGATTTCAACTTCAAATTAGTCGTTTTTTTGGTTACTTTGATAACTTAAGTCAGTTATGGCAACTGGCCTGTAAAAAGACATCTTCTAGTGCGCCAATCAGCAAGTGGTTTTCAAGAAGTGCAAATCCTCAATATATGGGATGTTATTTTCATTGTGCAGCGCTTAGGGTAAGTGATCAACTTTCTAGTATAATTTGGGACCGAATCCCCCATGCGGTAATTACTTCTGCTACATTGCGCTCTTTAAATAGTTTTCATCGTATTGAAGATCAAACCGGTTTAAATCCTGAAGCGAAAGATCAATTCATCGCACTATCTTCCCCTTTCGCTCATCACAAGCAGGGAAAAATCATTATTCCTAACATGAAAACAAGTCCTGTGATGGAAGATGAAGAAAAGCATTTACAAGAAATGTTGCGATTTTTTAATTACCAATACGAAGAATCAGGGCATAAAGCCTTTTTAGTATTATTTAATAGCCAGCGCGCGATGAAACGGTTTATTGAACTCTGTGATGCTTATCAATTTACTCTTTTAGTACAAGGAGATAAACCTCGAGCAAGACTGATAGAATTACATCAAGAAAATATAAAAAATGAGGAAAAAAGTGTTCTTATTGGGATGAGCTCTTTTTCTGAAGGACTGGATTTAAGAGGCGACTTTTTGACTCAAGTCCATATCCATAAAATCGGTTTCCCGCCTATGACAAATCCGATTATTCTTACGGAAGAGAAATGGTTGAAGAATCTTAAAAAGTCATCATTCGATTTACTTAGTCTTCCTCAAGCCTCTTTTACATTAATTCAGCAAGTAGGGCGGTTGATCAGAAGTCATGATTGTTTTGGGGAGATTGTTATATATGATAATAGATTATTAAATAAACCTTATGGAAAAAGGCTCCTTGCATCCCTACCGTCTTTTCCACTAGAGCAAGTAGATGTTCCAAATTAATTGCTGTCTCGCTAATAATGTGATGTAATTTAGCGGAGTTTGGGAATTGAAATATTTATCTCAATTCCCAAACTCATAAAATTTAAATTAACTAATCAATGCTCAGTATTCGAATGATTAAGCTTCTCCTTAAGAAATAGGGTATCAATTAATCAAACTGATGACTTTAGAGCTAACAAACCATTTTTCTCCATTAAAAACATTCACCCCATCAGACTCTACCATCGTATCATTCAGCCAAACTTCACTTTTGTTACGTGGAATACGTAAGGTTTGATTATTTTTAGTCACCACTAATACAGGATTTTCTGCATCTGATTCATCAAGGATGATGGTTGCTTTTTTCTCAAGAAATGCAGATTGAGCATCAACAAAAAGAGTTTCTGTTGCCTTATCTAAATCAACATCAATCGAACGAGCCATAAATTTAGCTACATCAGTGTTATCAACCAGTCCTTTTAAGAGTGTTCCTCTTGGATCATAACTATACAACACAGTATCTTCACCTGTGTGCCCATTTGTGGTGAAACCTATTTTAGCTCGTTTAGCTAAGATAGGACCAACAGCATAATTGATCTGGCCCTTTTTAGCTTTTAATATAGATTCAATTTCTTGATTTGTTAAATCAGTGACTCCCAACCATTCTTGAGCTAAGCGACGTACTTCATTCCCCATTGTCTCTACAGACCCACCCTCTCTATTTGCTGGAAGTTTTTCTTCAAATCCTTCGCCCGTAACTAATGCTGCTTTTAAAGGAGTGACAAATTCTGTCCATGATGTTTTATCATAGTTTTCACTCGTGTCTCTATTTCCAATAGATATTCCTGAATTTCCATGATCTGAAACTGAAATCAATAACGTATTACCATCTGCCTTTGCGTAAGTAAGCGCCTTTGCTACGGCTTTATCAAACGCTGCTATTTCACTGATCATACCAATAGGATCGTTAGCATGCGCAGACCAATCAATTTTAGATCCTTCAATCATTAAAACAAATCCATCCTCATCTTTAGATAAAGTTTTGATTGCAACATCGGTCATCTCTTCTAAAGCAGGTTCAAGGCGAGAATCTCTATCGATATCGTTTGATATAGCTGTATGTTCAGGAGTTTTACCAAATACACCGACAAGCCTTTTACCCTCAAAATTCTTTAATGCCTCAGTCGAATCAACAAATGAGTAACCTTTTTTTATGAGAATTTCTTTCATATCTTCATTATCTTTACGTATGTCAGCGCGCAAATATTTAGTTCCACCACCCAAAATAACATCTAAATGATTGTAAACCATTTGCTCTGTTAGGTTATCATAACTTTTACGTGACGGGTCATGGGCGGTAAAATCAGCAGGAGTTGCATGCATGAATTCACTCGTACTGACCACTCCTATCGCTTTACCTTTTAATCTGGCTGCCTCTAAAATTGTAGCGACCGGTCTAAGCGCTTCATCTGATGATCTTGTTGAAGATAAAGAATAAACTTTACCAGTGCTTGCAATGTTGCCACTTTGTGACTTCCATCCTGTTGAAATTGCTGATCCTGCAGGCGCTGAATCAGCAATTGTACCATCTGAACTCCAAGTGCTCATCAAACCAACTGCAAGAGGATCTAAAGTCAGAGGAGCACCATTATATAGTCGGGTTAATGTAGTACCAGATACACTCATACCATCTGGAATCATAATTATAATATTTTTAACAGGTTTGATGTCATCTGCTGAAAAAGCGGAACATGAGATCCCTAAAATTGAGCCTGTAAATAACACATTTTTGACTAAAGCAACTGCTTTTTTAATTTTGAATTTATTCATCAACATATTTTTTCCTTTTAAAAGTATGATGCCTTTAGTTAAATAAAATACTGAGAAATAGTTTATTCACGTTAAAAGCGATTGAATCAGATTGAAACATACTTTTATAATAGAAAAGAAATATGGCAAATTAATGACATTAATATGTCATTTTTGTTACGTTATGATTTCACTTATATGACAACATAAATGTCACTGGGAAAATAATTGATTGAGTGATCGAGTGATATTAAACCACAGTATCTGTACACTTTTAATAAAGTTCAAATGCCCTAATGTAGCATGTGAGATAATTTAGAAAATATTTTGTCTGTAATTTGCTGTCAGTTAAACATAAAATGAATATATAAAAATTTAAATACATTCAAAATAAACTAAAGCACCTATATACAGAGCAAGTAAAACAAAACTGATAAGTGTGCTACTTGCTATTATCTTTGCGCTTTTACCAGTTTTTAAAAACTGAGTTTCAAGCACAACAACATAAGCTGCAGGAGGAAGAAAACACAATAAATAAAGTACTGCTATGTTTCTAGTGATTAAGTCAATTGATTGCCAGTAAGAAAAGAGAATTAATCCTGTGATAAAAAAAGCTAAGGCTAAAGTCCTCATCCAAAAAAAATAAAATGACCTTTTAACATCATCCCAATTCAGCTTAGTATTAATTAACCAAGCCCCTAATATCATCATCCCTAAGGCACTCATCAAAAATTTCATTCCTATATAAGGCCATAAAGTCATCTGCATTAATGGTTCTTTGAAAGGAATGAGAGTAATGCCTACTAATATAGCCCAGATATGAGGCGCTTTTAATAATTTCACCACCTTTGATTGCCAGGTAAGCTTTGAAGAAAATAGAGTAACACTGGCTAAATTTGCTTGAATAGAGCTCCCAACATAAAAAGCTAAAATAACAGATGCAGGTTCATTACCAAATATAGCATGAGCTAAAGGCAGAGCTAACCAACCTATATTAAGGTAGCAAAAACAGAGCTCTTCAACTGGGTCTTTAGTTAATCGTTTTGCTAGCTGCAGCATGAAGGCCATTATCAAAAAACTGGCAACTATGATGACAAAAAAATCATGTTCACTCGCAAATATGTTGTAAATAATCACGAGTGGAATAACAATTTTAGACAACAACGTGGACGCTTGCTTCTTAAAATCTACCCCCATCCTTGACAGAAACATACCAATAATTAAATATAAAAAAGGAAGAAGTACTGTCATGGTGAATTTATCTCCATAGATAAAGATCAAAACAATATAATCGAGTAAGCAACTCCAGACATATTATTATGGCTAAAATAAGTAGTTAGTACTCAACTGTTTAAAAAAGAAAGACTTAAAACTATAATTCACGTTAATCATAATATAAAAAAGTGACTAGCCTTTTGACTTTAAACAATATTTTAAAAAGCTTATTGCATTTAAAAATTTTTCTTATCTGAGCATGGATTGCTAGTAGAATGTCCCAATCTATTACTTTTATTAGATATCATTAGCTTTATTCTGTAAGTCATACAAAAATTCTAATGCCATCTTAGGTGTCAAATCATCTAAATTGGCAGTTTTAATTTGATCTATCAGTTCAGTTAGCTCTTGCGTAAATACTACATGATTTTCCTCATCCCCATATTGTTCAATATCATTTGTTATATTCAGTGGCAATTGCTCTTCAGTGGTTTGATAAAGAGAGACTCTTTGAGCTGTAGATTCTAACTCACGTAATTTTTTCTTAGCTCGTTTGAGAACATCTTTAGGTAGGCCAGCTAGCATAGCAACAGCAATACCATAACTCTTACTTGCAGCACCCGCTTCAACTTGATGCATAAAAACAATGTTTTCTTTGTGTTCTTTGGCCGCTAAATGGTAGTTTTCAATCGTTGGTATAAATTGAGGTAGTTGGGTTAATTCAAAATAATGAGTAGCAAATAAAGTCCAAGCTTTAATATTTAAGGCAAGCGATTCTGCACAAGCAAATGCTAACGAAAGTCCATCATAGGTTGATGTTCCTCGTCCAATTTCATCCATCAAAACTAAACTTTTTTCAGTAGCATTATGCAAGATATTAGCCGTTTCCGTCATTTCCACCATAAAGGTAGAACGACCAGACGCTAAATCATCTGATGCACCGACTCTAGTAAAAATTTTATCTATCGGGCCTATCTTTGCTGATTTAGCTGGCACAAAGCTACCAATATGAGCTAATAAAACAATCAGAGCTGTCTGTCTCATATAAGTGCTTTTTCCGCCCATATTGGGGCCTGTAATAATACGCATTCTTTTTTGCGCATCAAAATATAAATCATTAGGAATAAATGGCGTACTGAGCACTTGTTCAACTACAGGATGCCTTGCGCCAATAATTTCCAAACCTTCACTGTCTTGTAAATGAGGTTTTACATAGTCTAAAGTAAATGCGCGTTCGCTTAGATTACAAAGTACATCTAACTCTGAAATTAGCTCAGCACTTTTTTGAAATTGAGACAGAAAAGGCATAAGCGAATCGATAATAAATTCATACAACTGTTTTTCAATGGCTAGTGACTTACCCTTTGAAGATAAAACCTTATCCTCATACTCTTTTAGCTCAGGGATAATGTAGCGTTCAGCATTTTTTAACGTTTGCCGACGGATATAGTGCATAGGAACTTTTTCACTTTGTCCTCTACTGACCTGAATAAAATAACCATGCACAGCATTGTAACCCACCTTTAACGTGTCAAGCCCTAGTGCTTCTCTTTCTCTTATTTCTAGTTTATCAAGATAATCCGTAGCACCTGCTGATAATGCACGATACTCATCGAGCTCAGCATGATATCCATCCGCAATAACTCCCCCATCCCTTACTAAAACAGGAGGAGAATCTACGATCGCATCATTCAATAATTTGCCTACTGCATCAAACCCGATAAATGCCTCATTAAATCGATTAAGTTTCTCTCCATTTATAGACGCTAATAAGCCATGAATTTTTGGAAATAGAGCAATTGCTTCCCTTACTCTAACTAAATCCCTTGGACGAATAGTTCTTAATGCTAATCGAGCATAAATACGCTCAAGATCTCCAATTTGTCTGAGCCACTGGCTCAATTCATCAGTAAAAGGTTGTAAGGTCGATATAATGCTTTGTCTTAAAAGTAACGTTTCCTTTTTTCGAGTTGGGGCGTGCAACCACCGTTTTAGCATACGACTTCCCATCGCGGTTGAGCATTTATCTAAAACAGAAGCAAGAGTATTTTCATATGTACCTGATAAATTAACTGTAATTTCTAGATTTTTGCGTGTAGCGGCATCAAGCAAAACCTCATCTTCTAATTTAAGAAGAATAATAGAATGGATATGAGGTAAAGAAGCCCTTTGGGTATCTTTAACATATTGTAATAAAGCGCCGGCTGAGCTTATAAACGACTGGGTTTCATCAATACCAAATCCAGATAAATCTTGTGTTCCAAAATGTTGATTAAGCGTGAGTACAGCTGTTTTTAGATCAAATTCCCATTGAGGCCGCCTTCTCGGAGCTTTAATAGTTACCCCGATAAAATCTAGCGTAAAGTCTTCAGGATAGAGTAATTCAGCAGGAGATAGTCTTATAATTTCCGCTCTTAGTTCATCTAGTCCAGTAAGCTGCATAACAATAAAACGTCCAGATGTCATATCTAATGTTGCAAGGCCAAATTGAGCTTCTATCTCTTTAGTTCTTTTTTGAAGGGGATTAATTGCAACTAGCAGATTATCTTTTTTATCTTCAAGTAATGCTTCATCAGTAATCGTTCCTGGTGTGACTATACGTGTCACTTTTCTTTCAACAGGCCCTTTGCTAGTAGCAGGATCACCTATTTGTTCGCAAATCGCAACGGATTCACCTAAAGCAACTAATTTAGCAAGATAATTGTCGGCTGCATGATAAGGAATTCCAGCCATGGGTATCGGCTCACCATTACTTGCTCCCCTTTTAGTAAGAGATAAATCAAGTAGAGCAGCTCCTCTCTTGGCATCGTCATAAAACATCTCATAAAAGTCACCCATTCTATAGAACAGCAATTCATTCGGGTGTTCAGCTTTTATCGACAAATACTGACGCATCATCGGAGTATGCTGAGAAAAATCTTCTTTGTTAATCATTAGGTTATTACCATTTAAAATATCTATGTTTAGTTAATTGTTTTTTATTTTTTTGAACTCATAAATTGCCACAAAAAATGTAAGCGTGTAGAGCTTAACATGGATAGCTTCATTTATTTCAGCACTAAATTGATCATAATACGACTAGTTTATACTCGTACATAAAAATTTTTTATCCAATAGGGTTGTACTATCACAACCACAAATTCGAAAAATATCTAACTTATCGCATATAAAGTCTGCATATGATAAAAGCAAATAAAGCAAACAAGTCAGATAAAATTTAGTATAAAAAAGTCAGTTACGCTGATTAATAAATCAAAATTTTAAAATATCGTTTTGATAGATATCGAACATGCAAGCCCATTCAAATTAAAAATATTATTTTAATAATACAATCTTAATGATTTCCCTTGAAGATCTCAGTTGTACTATAATCGAACAATAAATATCTGGAAATAGATATACTATATTAAGTCATCATAAACTAAAAAAATACTTTTAATTTGAAATATCACAGTTAAATAATGCGCATATAGAGATAATTTAAAACAGCCACCCGCTTCATAAATATAAACATCCGATGGTATGTTGTGAAATAAAGCATTAGATGGCTTGCATATTGTATTAAGTCGCTGGTAGGCTAACTAGTATAGACTAGCAAGAGTAGGTATTAATTCAGACCTATCTGTAATAGTTATGTTATGAATATTTATGCAAAGATTAACATTATTACAAAATATCAGCACTATTGATAAATTTAGGGGGATATAGGAAAAAATACACACGTATTCGTATTGATTTTCCTAAAAATATTGTCTAAGTTTTTGCCATATTGAAAAGACTATTTTTGTTAAAGCCTTAGAACGTACAACGTACATAGTTCATTAAATTTTATAATGTTTGTCAGAATTGGTCAAAATAATAAGCGTAATATTTTTTTAACCTATTATTTTAATAAACATTAAAGTTTTTATTCTTCATCCGTTGGAGTATATTGCATACTAGTGTCCCCTATAGCCTCGTAGCATTTAAAGGACCTAGCCCTAGAAGAAATGACTTCAGTAATTAATTTTAATATGCTATGGTTCGTTGAGGTTTCAGTTAATTTTTCTCTTCCTAAATCAATGCATTAAACTTTTTAGAACGTACTAACAACACGGCACTTTCTGCTAATGCTTTATTCTTCTTTTTAGCTCAGCCTCTGGCGTATTATTTACTTCCTTTAGTGTTTTAAGTAAGCAATTTATTTATTATTGTTTTTCTGTTCTTAACTCTTAATAAACTTCCTTTCTCAAGACTAAAGTTGATGTTCAAAAATACCTTTCATTCGACACCACTGACTGAGTTCCACGCAAGCTAAAGCATTGGATGGTGATATCGCTGATGATTTTGCATCAGCTGACAACTGTTTACCATGTGTAGATTTTTATTATTTACTTTTAAGTAATGATAATCACACATTCCGCTGTTCAAAAAATTATTAATTGAAAAGTATTTTTGTGAACTGCATTACGATATTTAATTAAATTATTGATATTATTATAAAAAATAATTAATCATAATGGCAATTCCCGATATGATTATGGCCATTTTGGATTGGTTGCTGATTTTATTAAACAGATTGGGTTGGTTGACTATATTGATCGCGTTACTCCTAATAACTAAGCCTTGTGATGTCAGTCATGGTCAAGTAATTGCAGCGATGTTGCGTAATTCGCTAGGATTTCATTCTCATGCTCTCTACTTAGTCCCCGAATACTTTGCTGATAAACCTATTGATTTACTTATTGCGCCTGGGATCTATAGTGAACATTTGAACCATGATGTGCTGGGCCGAACCTTTTATGCCGTATTTGATTATGGCGTCTCTTCTTCTACAATGAACTTGCGATTAAAACGCTTAACACTCTAAAAATTAACCCTAAAGCGATCAATCTCGACTTAACTAGGTCCCATGTCGATGGCACTGCTTACAATAACAACACGCCTGATGATAGAGATAAATTCATCCGCATTGTTCAAGGATATAGTCGAGATCATAGGCCTGAACTCAACCAAGCAATTCTGACTTTAATAACCGAAAATCAAGCTGAGATCCCAATCGATTTGGAAGCACTCAGTGGCAATGCTGAAGATAAATCGACTTTCCACGATATCATTAAATCTCAGCTAGATTCATTAAAAGCTGCAGAGAATAATCAATATTTAATCGCTGATTCAGCGCTTTACACTAAAGCGACTATTCAGTCTTTGCATGAGAAAAATCGATACTTTATTACGCGTGTGTCGTCAGTTTCAAATGACGCCAAAGCGGTCAGTAACCGACCAGACTTAGCCGCTTTTATGCCTATTTGTGACGGATATGAAGGATATTACACAGACAGCAATTATGCAGATGTTCCGCAAAAGTGGCCCGTAATCCACTCTCAAGCTGTACGAGAACGTGCACTCAAAACTTTTGCTATGGGGTAAAGTTAACGAGAATTTTTTTAGATTCTGCCATCATAATTTAGTCTCCTATCTCTTATTATTATAACTAAAGATGATTACAGGAAAATGATACCACTATAGGCGAGCGAGGGGCAGATTCTTAAAAGCTCCTTAATTCATGACCTCATCTTTTATTGTTAAAAAACCAAGCCGCATAAAAGCATTATTCTTTTTAATGACTACAGTACTCATGATTTATGCTGGTCTAGATCATCAAATCAGAACTAAACTCAAAGGGAATAAGAAAAGCATCACGAATAGTATGAAGAAACAAACAGATAATCCTAATAATCGGTAATTATTATTCCAAACAAGATACGATAAGACAGAGCTTATATTTGAAATACTATATTAATAAATCTTTCTGCTATTTTAAAAAGCAATTTTTTTTATGAAAAACCTATTTATAATGAACGAAAATAGTACATTATAAATAGGTAACTTAGGATTATAATTTTAGATTAGTTTTTAATTCCTTGATTTTAATAACTGATCTGCATTTTCTGAAGTAACAACAGTCCATGGAATAGAATAGGTTTTATCCTTTCCTTCATTCCACTGGAGCTGTTCTGCATACTGTTTCCAAATTTCAGATTGTGGTTCATAGTTTTCTCCTAACACTGCCTTCAATGCAATATCAATTGAGCCTTGCATTTGACCATTAGCATCCTGTAATATAGAGACCATTTCACCCTCTTTAACTGCGCGAATTGCATCAGAAACACCATCTACGCCTGCAATTGAAAAATCTTTCACATTTAAGCCTGCAGCTTTAATCGCTTCAATTGCACCCAATGCCATCTCATCATTTTGAGCAATAACACCATCAATCTTCCCTTGGTGTTTTTGCAACCAGTTTTCCATTAAAGGTAATGCTTCAGCCCTTGACCAATTAGCTGTTTTTCGTTCAAGGATTTTAATTTTGTCTGGGCCACATTCTGCAATAGCTTTTTCATTACCTTCACCACGTTGAATTTCACCACTACCACCTTTAGGGCCTTCTAAAATAACTACGTTTCCTTCGCAATTCATTTTTTCAAGTACAGCTTTAGCCTCCATGTATCCGCCTAAAACATCATCTGAGACAACCTCAGCAGTCATCTTATCTGTATTTAAACGGGCATTAGTTACAATAACCGGTATATTGGCTTCATTCGCCATCGTTACTACATCAATATTAGCTTCAAAATCCATAGGATTAATAATAATTGCATCTGTTTGTGTTTGAATAGCAGTTTCAGCTTGATTATTTTGTACCAACGCATCATATCGGCCATCATAAACAGTAATTACTGCATCGCCACTTTTAACAGCAGGATGTTCTTTAGCTGATTTTTCCATTAATTGTACAAATTCAGCTTTCATACCATACATCAATATTGCTATTTTCACTGGTTTCTCAGCAGCAAGAGCCATCTGAGTTACAGAACTCCCCAAGAACATTGATGCTGTTAATAAAGCAATTTTAGTCATTTTTTTCATATTAAAGCTCCTAAATTATAATAATTTAATACTAATCACGACTACTTTTACGTGAAGAGTCTATGAGTACAGCAACTACGATTAAAACACCTTTTAAAATTTGTTGATAATATGAGGTAACCCCTAGTAAATCCAGGGCATTACTGAGAACACCAATAATGAGGATTCCAAATAAAGTACCTACCAAAGAGCCAGTCCCTCCAGACATACTTGTACCACCTATAACTACTGCAGCGATTGCATCAAGTTCATATGCATTGCCAGCATCTGTTTGTGCGGAACCTGTTCGAGCAGCTAAGATTATTCCAGCAATCCCGGCTAATGCACCACAAAGGGTATATACCAAAATTTTAATTTTATTTACATTGATTCCTGAAGTTCTTGCGCTTTTAGGGTTACCTCCCACTGCATAAACATAACGCCCAAATTTTGTTTTATTTAATAAAATCCAAGCAGAGATAAACACAAATACTAAAATTAAAACTGGAACAGGAATGCCCATTACATGTCCTTTACCTATCCATCTAAAATTTTCATTTAATTGAGACACTGGATTACCATCTGTGGACAGTAGCGTTAAACCTCTTGCAGCTGATAGCATGCCCATGGTCACAATAAATGGCTGTAGCTTAAATCGCGATAAAATAGTTCCATTGATTAGTCCACAGATAGTACCTATACCAAGAGCAATAATAATCGGCAATGCGATTGCATCTACAGTTCCAGTCCAGGAAAGTCCTGTATTTGTTGTAGCAAACCTAGCCGCAACAATACTACTTAAAGCAAGTACAGATCCAACAGATAAGTCAACTCCTGCTGTAATAATCACGAAGGTCATTCCAATTGCTAGAATTCCATTGATAGAGAGTTGTCTGAGTACTATCAACATATTGCCTTGACTCAAAAAATAGTTATAATCCCACTTTCCCCTTAAAATTTGAATTTCTCCAATTATTGTTACAATAATGCACAATGCAAAAAAAGCTATTATTATCCCATAACGCTGTATGTTCATCCGCTGAAATAAGTTCGGTATATGCCCTTCTAGGTTTTTATTTATGCTATTCATGTAAATTTCTCTTTAGTTTAATAAGTAACAATTAAACGGCTAATCTCATCAGCTCATTCTGATTAGTTGTTTTAGTTTCGAGTTCCCCTACAATTTCCCCATCCTTAAATACAATTATTCTATCGCTCATTCCAATAATTTCTGACAGTTCAGAAGAAACCATGATGATCCCTTTACCTTTAAGTGCAAGTTCTGACATAAATTTGTATATTTCTTTTTTAGCCCCCACATCCACTCCCCTTGTAGGCTCATCAAGAAGTAAAACTGTAGGTTCAATAAGCGCCCAACGACCTAAAACAACTTTTTGCTGATTTCCACCACTTAAATTACCAACCGGTTGATCTGCATCAAGGGTTTTAACATTAAATAGCTTTATGATATCTTGGGCTCTTTTTTCTTCTAATTCCTTACTTACAAATCCATTTTGGCTGACAACATCTAAAGACGCGATATTAATATTTTCTCGTATGGATCTACCTAACATTAAACCTGTTTCTTTACGATCTTCGGTTAAATACGCTATACCATTTTTTATTGCTGAGCTAGGTGATATGTTATTTAATTTCTTATTCTTAATGATTATTTCACCATAACTTGGCTTTTCAATACCAAATATTAGATCTAAACACTCTGTTCTTCCTGAACCCACTAAACCGTAAAATCCTAAAATTTCTCCCTTTTTTAATTCAAAGGATATTGATTTAATTTTTTTATCCCAACTAAGGTTTTTAACCTCTAAAATCACTTCATCAGTAGGTTGATTAAATTTTGCAAATTCATCTTTAATTTCTCTACCAATAATTAACTCTATGAGTTTTTCACGATTTATAGAATCAATAGCACCCTCTGTTATATATTGGCCATCTCTGAAAATAGTATAGCTATCTGCAATTTGAAAAATTTCAGATAATCGATGTGAAACATAAATTACACCTTTACCTAGATCAGCAAGCTTTTTTAATGCACTAAACATTTTTTGAGCATCTTCTTCTCCAATCGCAGATGTTGGTTCATCCATAATAATAATGTCCGCCTTGTCATGAGATAAGGCCTTTGCTATTTCAACAAGTTGTTGTTCTGCAACACTCAAATAACGCATTTTTTCTGTTGGCGATATATCAAAATCTAAATCATCCAATAGGGTTTGAGTAAGAAGATTTAGCATCTTAAAATCTACTAGTCCTTTTTTAGTGGGTTCTCTCCCTAACCAAATATTTTCAGCAACAGTCAGGTCTGGTATGGCACTCAATTCTTGTTGAACTATTGTTATTCCTGCATCCATCGCTTCTTTTGCTGATTTAAACGAATGTTTTACTCCATTAATAAGTATTTGGCCTTCATCAGGCTCAATAAATCCCATTAATATACTTAAAAATGTTGATTTTCCTGCTCCATTACCACCACATAGTGCATGAATAGATCCTCTTTGCAGAGTGAATTCTCCATTTTTCAGCGCAAGCACTTTACCGAATTTTTTACTTACGCCCTTAATTTGTAATAAGGGCAAATCGTTATCTAATAGGGGCTTCATACAGTAACCTCAGGAAAATTATGTTTTAATAGTTTCAAATAATTTTGATACAATTTGGCGTAACTCTCTGATAATTCTTTATTTGGAAAAATCCTTGACGTCTCGTCTAAAGTTACATATTTATCTGTCAGCGCTTTTAATTGGTTGAATTCATTTAGATTTTCATCAAACGTATCACACCATACAGCTTGTATAGCAGCGCCTAATGCTGCAGCTTCTTCATTAATTACAGAAACAACAGGTTTTCCAGTGACATTAGCTACTATTTCTCGCCAAATTTGACTTTTTGAACCACCGCCAATAAGTCTAATTTCTTCTACTTGAATTCCCTCTCTAATGAACAATTCAATACCATATTTAAGACCATATGTAGCTGATTCTATAACAGCCCTGCATAAATTGGATTCACTCAGATTTGTAAGATCAATACCATGAATACTCCCTTTTGCAGTAGGCAAATCCGGTGTTCTTTCACCGTTAAAGAAAGGGAGAATAGTAATTCCATCTGCTCCAGGATTGGCAGAAGATATGGCGCTATTGAATTGTTCAATATCTTTTTTAAATAATTCTTGAATCGAAGATGTAGCTGATGTAACGTTCATCGTACATATTAAAGGCAACCAACCATTTGTTGAAGAACAAAACTGGGCAATCGATTGTGACTGATTTACAACAGGAGTATCAGAATAAGTAAAAATAGTGCCGGAAGTACCTAGACTCATTGTAGTAATTCCTGGTTCAATATTACCAGTGCCAATTGCAGCCATCATGTTATCCCCCCCTCCAGTTGATACTTTAGTTGAGGGATCTAAATTAAATTTCTTTGCAATTTCAGCGCTAACAGTACCTATGACTTTTTGCGCTTCACTCAATTGAGGTAAAAGCGCTAATACGTCTTGTTCGCTAGATATAGTGGCTAAAACTTCAAGGTTCCACTTTTTATCTATAACATTTAATAAGCCCGTACCTGATGCATCTCCAAACTCCATGGATAATTTTCCGGTTAACCAATAATTCAGATAATCATGAGGAAGTAATATTTTGTCTAACTTGTTCCATAATTCAGGATACTTTTGTTTAAACCACAATATTTTAGAAACCGTAAACCCAGTTTGAGGAATAATACCTAATTTTTTAAATGCACTTGATTGTCCCCCTAAACATTCAATCAACAATTCATTTTGAATGACTGTTTCCGTATCACACCATAACTTTACTGGAGCTATAACATTTCCATCGACATCTAGGGGAACAAACCCATGCTGTTGACCTGAAATGCCAATAGCTCTGATACGCCTTGAATCAATTTTATTTCGAGTTAACACTTCATTAAAAGCTTCAGAAAATGCAGTTGTCCACCACTCTGCAAGTTGCTCTCTTTTTCCATTTGTATCAGAAATAATTTGATGGGGAGCACTTGCTTGTCCTAAAATTCGCTCATTTTGCGTATCAAGAACTAAAACTTTTGTGCTCTGAGTTCCGCAGTCAACGCCTAGGTAAAGAGTCATAGATTACTCCATTTCCAGAATGATTTTAACATCAGAACCCAAGCCTTTAGCTGCTCTTTCAAAAGCTTCTATACTATCTTTAAATTTATATCTTGCACTAATCAAAGGGCCTACATTTAATTTTTTAGCAGCAAGTAACCGAATGGTTCTTGGATACATATTTGCGTATCGAAAAATGGTTTTAAATGTTATCTCTTTTGCTTGAGCAGATACAATATCCACAGGAACAGGATCTATTGGCATACCTACTAGAACTATAGTTCCACCAGGAGCAACGTGTTGCGTAACTTTTTTTATTACAGCAGCTGCTCCTGAGCATTCAAATAGTACGTTGACCCCTTCCTTCGAAGTTAATTCTTCAACTTTTCGCTTTAATTCCTCAGAATTATTACTATTTATTGGATGTAAACCTGGATATTTATTCGCTACATTCAATTTTTCATCAAAAATATCGCATATGATCACATCTGAACAACCACCCGCTAAAGCACAAAGTGCTGTAATTATTCCAATTGGGCCAGCACCAAATACAAGACCAATATCGCCTGGCTTTATATTTGCTTTTGTTGCAGATTGCATACCAATAGCAAGAGGTTCGACTAATGCCCCTTCCTCAAAAGAGACATTATCAGGTAACTTAAAAGTGAAGGCAGCCGGGTGAATCACTGAATCTCTTAGACAACCATCAATCGGAGGCGTAGCCCAAAATCTTACCTCAGGATCTAAATTATAAATCCCTGCCATTGTTTGACTTGAATTCATATTAGGAATGCCTGGCTCCATGCAAACCCTATCACCTATATTGAGATGATTAACATTTTCACCTTTTGCAATAACTGTTCCCGAAGCCTCATGCCCTAAAACCATAGGAGAGTTAACAACAAAAGGACCAATCCTACCATGAGTAAAATAATGCACATCACTGCCACAAATACCAACGGTATTAATTTTAATTTCAACATCATCTGGGCCTAAAATATGATTACTATAATAATCTTGAATTTCTAACTTCCCAGTTTCTACTAGAACTAATGCTTTCATAATAACCTCTTTTATGTAATCGATTTCATTTAAGTGAAAAAATAATACTCAATTAGATTTATTTTGTATGTGATACACATCATATTTTCAAATTTCTTTTAAATAAAAATATTATTAATGTATTAAATTAATCATATTGCATGATTAAGATAAAAGGAAAACCATGAAAAATAATCATTTCATCATTAAAACACTAGAGTTTTTTGACAAAGCAAATATCATATTGAGTAATCAAGAAAAGGAAAAAATTGAAATAGCAACATTCAATCTAGATAGTTATCCGCAAACAGGACTTCAATTAATAACCTACATTAATGAACCAGAATATTGCGCAAAAGATTTGATTTTGTTTCCACATCAAACATGTCCCGAACATAAACATCCTCCTGTGGGTTCATCTTCCGGAAAAAAAGAAACATTTAGGTGTAGATATGGCGAGGTTGTGCTATTTGTTGACGATAATTCATTAACATTAGATCAACAAAAAAAATATCGGGTACCTAAAGGAGACGAAAACTGGTACACATGTGATCACTACATCATATTAAAACCTGGGGATCAATACACCATTGAACCTAATACTTTACACTGGTTTCAAGCTGGTATTGAAGGAGCTGTTATTTCCGAGTTTTCAAGCCAAAGTAGAGATGAATACGATATTTTTACTGATCCTAGGATTATACGATGACACTAGAAAAACATGTAGTATAAATTTTTCTAAAATATGTCCTCTATTCTTCCAAATCATGATAAAATAACATTAAGATAAATGTTATGTTTCATTGAGACTTTCTTAGGAGATATTTTGGCTAATTATCGTATAAATAAAGTTACATTAGATAATGTGGCCCAATTAGCGAATGTCAGTAAGGTGACTGTATCTAGAGCTTTTTCTCAGCCAGAAAAAGTAAATCAAACAACGTTAAAAAGAATACTAGATGCTGCTGAAAAAGTAGGCTATGTTGTCAATACCGCAGCTAGAAATCTGAGAGCTAAATCATCTAAGACAATAGGTATTGTAACACCAGATCTTTCTAATCCTTTTTTTAGTCACTTAGCCAAGTTCATGACTGAAGAAGCCCATCAAAATGGTTATGATACTCTAATTTTTGATTCCTATGAATCCATTCATAATGAACAAAATATAATCGATAAATTAATTGGTTATGGCGTTGACGCCATTATTCTCGCAGTAGTATCCTCTGAAATTTCTTATAATCCTCCCTATTTTAAACAACTTAAAATTCTGGGAATTCCAGTCATTTTGTTAGATAGACATATTCCTGACAGCCCTTTTAGTGGTGTTTATATCGATAATATAGATTGTGGAATTCAAGTAGGTCGCTATTTGGTCAATCAAAAGGTAAAAAAAGTTACCATAATCTCCGGACCAAAAGATTCCCTTGTTGCACAAGAAAGAGTTTCCGGTATCAAAATGATATTAGAAAACTATACCAACATTGAAACTATTTTTGCGGATTTTTTGATGAATGAAGCATATCTAGCTACAGTAGAGCACTTAAAAAAAGCGAATATTCCTGATTATTTTGTGGGGTGTAACAACCAAATATCACTAGGGATTATAAAAGCATGTATTGAAAAGGGATTGATGCCCCAAAAAGACTTTTGCCTATTTAGTATTGATGAAGTTTCTCACGCTAATATTTATGGATTCAAGTTCCCTTGTATTGTTAGTGACCTTAATGAAATTGCCTGGCAAGCGATTAACATGGCTCTTAGACGAATCAATGAAGAGCTTTCTACGATAGGGAATGTCGTTGTTAGAGGTCAATTACAAATCTAAATACTATTTAATTTACTCATATTCAAATTAATCGACCTGCCTGATTTTATTATTTATTTTTTCCCAATAAAGTTACTATTGTTTTTATTTCTTGCCGTATTTTATCAAAATTTTGTTCTTTAAAGAAAATTTCATTTACCATCCAAGAACCGCCGCATGCAACCACTCTATCGATAGATAAATAAGATTGAATATTAGTTATTGTGATCCCACCAGTAGGCATAAAATAAATGTCTTGATAAGGTGCAAGTAAAGCCTTAATCATAGGAACACCCCCAGAGGCTTCTGCTGGGAAAAACTTTAGTAATGTCACATCCAGTTCTAATGCCATTTCAATCGCTGTTGGATTATTAGCACCGGGTACAATAGGTATACCTTCATTTCTACACGCATCGATGGTTCTAGGATTAAAACCAGGAGAAACAATAAAATCTACCCCAGCTTCTTTTGCTATTTTAACATCCTTACCTGTTAAAACTGTTCCAGCGCCGATTAATAGCTCAGGAAAATTATCTCTCATTATTCGAATAGATTCTGCTGCAGCCTTTGTTCTAAAAGTAATTTCAGCAACAGGAAGCCCCTCTTCCATAAGAATTTGACCTAATTTATACGCATCATCTTTATTTTCAATCACAATAACAGGAACAATTTGAAATTGACTGAGTTTCTCTTTTAACATTTTAGCCTCTTATTTTTTAATAAACTTAACACTAGGTTCAATAATTGCGCCAGGGTATTGAATTACTTGTCCTGCAACATAATTACCAAAATCACAGGCCCCTACCAAAGAGTCTCCAGAAAAAATCCCATATAAAAACCCTGCGTTAAATGAATCGCCAGCAGAAGTCGTATCGACAACATGAGGAATTTTCTCAGTTGCAACATGTTTTTTTTCTTCACCAAACTGACTTAATAAACATCCATCTGCGCCCATTTTTATCACAATTTTATCAACCCCATAATGATGGAGACGTGATAGCAAAGCATCAGTATGACACTTGCCAAATATGGCAAATTCATCTTCATCTGTTACTAATGCAATATCACACAACTTATAGATCTCTTCATACCATCCCTTAATAGTACTTATATCTAAATCACCCCATAATTTGGGTCTAAAATTTCCATCAAAAACAATTGTTACATCTTTAGCCTTTAACTTTTTCAAAAGCTCAATTAATTTTGGTTTATCTTCATCAGGTAAAATGGCAAGAGATATTCCACTTAGCAACAGATAATCTAGCTGCGCCAGTAATTCAATTCTCTTGTCATCATAAAACTCAGTAAAGAAATACTTCGCAGCCGAATCATTGCGCCAATATTGAAATGAACGCTCTCCTCTCTCATCTAACTGAATAAAATACAATCCACAGTGACGTGTCTTAGATGTAAAAACAAAATCAGTTTCTATCCCTTCCTCAACCCATTTTTCAACGAGCTTTTGACTTAAAGCATCTTCTCCAACAGCAGTCACAAAATGTACTTTCACATCTGTTTCATTGAAATTATTACGAATACAACGACTTAAATAGACCGCAGTGTTTAGTGTATCGCCACCATAAGATTGTGATACCGAACGAAAAGGCTCACCTTTTAGTTCAATCATACACTCACCAAGCATACCTATGTTTAACATCAACGGACCTCTCGATTAAAATAATTATGAGCGTTGTCATAGCATATTGACTGAATTATTTTACCCAAAAATTCAAAATCATCCGGTACTTCTTTTTCTACAATCCATTGCCCCACCATTTGGCATAAAATACGCCTAAAATATTCATGCCGCGTAAAAGATAAAAAGCTCCTTGAATCAGTAGTCATACCTATGAATTGACTCAGTAAACCTAAAGATGAGAGTTGTTGAAGCTGTCTTTGCATGCCATCTTTTTGATCATTAAACCACCACCCTGAGCCAAATTGAATTTTTCCTGGAATATTAGATTGAAAATTACCAATCATGCTTGCAATCATTTCATTATCTCTGGGATTTAAACAATAAATGACAGTTTTAGGTAGTACATTTCTCTTATCTAACTCATCTAATAATTTCGATAGTTCATACGCATAGGTTCTATCCCCTATCGAATCAAAGCCTGCATCAGCTCCTAGCTGATTAAACATCCTTGTATTATTATTCCTAATAGCTCCTATATGCATTTGCATCGCCCATCCACGAGCATGGTATTGTTCACCCAAGAAAGTATGCATTGCAGTAAAATATTGAGCCACTTCATCTTCACTTAATGATTGTTTTTTTAGAGCCTTAGTAAAGATCCTTTCTAATTCTAATTCAGAACTACATAAATGATATCTTAAAATTTCTAGTCCATGATCAGCCGCTACACAACCTAGTTCATTAAAAAAGTCTATTCTTTGAATTAAAGCATCCTTTAGACTTTGATATGAATTGATAGAAATATTTGAAGCCTCTGACAATTTATCTATATATTCAACAAAGCCATTGCGCTCAATCTTTAGCACAGGATCAGGCCGAAAACTAGGCACCATTTTGAATGCCCCATCATTAGCCGCTCCAAGTATTTGATGATATTTTAACGAAGACGTAGGGCAATCTGTTGTTCCCACCACCCTAACATTCATTTTCATTAAAATTCCTCGTGAAGAAAAATCATCCTCTTTAAGTTTTTGATTTACTCTGTTCCATATATCACCTGCATTTTTTATGCATAGTATTCCTTCGTTAATTCCAAAAGGACGATTCAGTTCCAAATGAGTCCAATGATAAATGGGATTACCAATAGTGTAGGGAATCATTTTGGCAAATGCTAAAAATTTATCTTCATCACTCGCGTCACCTGTTATTAAAGTTTCATCGATGCCAAATGTTCTCATCGCTCGCCATTTGTAGTGATCTCCTTTGAGCCATATATCAGTTAAATTTTCAAATTTAGTATCTAAAGCTATTTGCTTAGGGCTGAGGTGGGAATGATAATCATAAATAGGCATATCTTTTGCAAATTGGTGGTATAAAATTTTTGCAGGCTCGGACAGTAATAAAAAATCATCGTCTAGAAAGGTTTTCATAATTTGTACTCTTGAGTGACTAATTGTTTTACAAAGACTTTAGCTCCATGTTTATTTAACGCATTAAATAGTTTGCATAAGGTATTAACTAAAGCAGTATTTTTACCAAGATCTTGACCAAAAATTGTTGAGATGCTTAATAATGTTTCTACATATCCATCGGTAAAGCTATACTCTTGATAAATAGATTTAAATTCTTGAGATTTCGGATCTACAACATTAAATACTTCCCCGCTTTCATTAATACCTGCAACATATCTCATCCATCCTACTATAGCTAGGGCAGGTAGGATAGGAACAGTGTTTTGGGCTAAATGCCATTTAAGGCTATGTAATAGCCTTTGGGGAATTTTAAGACTTCCATCTTGAGCGATTTGCTGAGTTTGATGCTTTAGATGAGGATTTGAAAATCGTTTTATTAATGCATAGGCATAATCTATTAAAAAACCTTGATCTGTTATTTTTAATGTAGGGATCTGATATTTAATCATCAAATCTAATGTGGCTTGTCGAAAACTTTCCTCATTAATTACTTCGTCAATTGTTTTAAAACCGCCAAGAAAACCTAAATACGCAAGAAATGAATGACTGGCATTTAACATACCTAATTTCATCTCTTCAAAAGGCATAACATCCTTAACAAATTGAACACCCACTAATTCTAATTTTGGTCTTGGCTGAGCAAAATTATCCTCAACTACCCACTGACGAAATGATTCTGTCATCAAAGCACCTGGATGAGAAAGTCTGGTGATTTTGGTAAACTCATCAAAGCTTGTTTCAGTCATTGCAGGAACAATTCTGTCCACCATAGTTGAAGGAAAACAAATATGAGTGCTGATCCAGTTCGCTAAACCCGGGTCAATTTGATGAGCGAAATCAATTACCGCAATTCTAATTTTATTACCATTATTTTGAAGATTGTCACAAGATAATATGGTAATAGGAACCATATCTCTTTCATAACGAAGTTTTAATCCTGCCACGATATATCCAATCGCAGTTTGTGGTGTATGTAAATTATTTAAATCTTGAGCAATGTAGGGATTCAGTATATCAAGTCTCTGAGTCGCCTCATCAATATAATAGCCTTTTTCTGTTATCGTTAAAGAAACAATCTCTGTGTAACAATCAGCTATTTGTTCTATGATAGCCTGAGAACCATCAATTTGTGGATGTAAACATTTCACCACGCTGTCAATATTAATTACATCAGAAGAAGTCGCAGTCTGTTCTAGTATAGGATATTGATAATTACTCAGCTTTAGTGACTGAATTAAGGGTACTCCACTATACAAATTGACACCACATATTCCATAATCACTTTCACCTTTCTTGTAAAGTTCATCAAAATATCTGGCTTGGTGGGCTCTGTGAAATGCGCCAAAACCCAAATGAATTATTTTGGGTTTGAGCAATTTTTTTTGAACTTGAACCTCTGAATTCGAAGCGGTAAACGTCATTTTGAGATCCTTATTAACCATTTAATTCAAAAATATAACGGCAGTTTTGTTGCTTTTGACCATTCACAAATAATTGCCTTGAGTCATTACCTACCACTACAAAATCAATGGTTTTATAAGCAGGAGTGTAACTTCCTTCGGTTTCAACAGTTAACTCAATTGTCTCGCCATTAGTTTTCATTGCAATATTTAACTTTAAATAAAAGCCATCTAGATAATTGTAACTTTCACCATCATCATCATAAATTAAACAAGAACCCTCATTCACTCCCTTAAACGGATAGACTTTAATAACCCGTTTATCATCAAGTTTTGCATTCACCGCTCCAATCCTTTCACTCATTGGTAAGCAAGTACCCGCTTTAACAAGAAGAGGTATTCTTTCAAGAGGAGCTTCAAGTGTTATTGTTTGTTTTGCACTTAACCATTGCTCACTGTAAAAATCATACCAACCGACAGTATTATCAGGTAAATAAACTGTTCGCTTACGAGCACCCGGTTCAACAACACTAGCAATCAATAAATCTTGACCAAATAAATAATCATCAGAAGGGACAAAGGTTTCTAAATCATGTTCATGATCTAAAAAAGTAGGCCTCAGCATAGGCTCGTTATAAGCACAAGCTTTGTAGAACGCATCATAGATATAAGGTAAGAGTTTATATCTTAACGCAATTATATCTTGGATAACTGGCGTCGCTTCTGAATGCATCCAAGGCTCAGTAACACTCCCATCATCATTCCATGAATGAATTGTAAATCTTGGATTCATAATGCCATTTTGAACCCAGCGAATGAATAATTCTGAATCAGGCCTTTGACCAGAAAATCCGCCGACATCATGACCTACATTATACAAACCAGAAAGACTCATTCCTAAACCCATCTGAATGTTAAATTTTAGAGTATTCCAATTCGTTCTATTGTCACCACTCCAAGTTTGAACATATCGTTGCATTCCAGGACATCCAGAACGAGAAATAAGGTAGGGCCTTTTTTCAGGAGCAAACTCTTTTTGCGCTTCAAAGGAAGATCTCATCATTAATAGCGGTTGAATAGGCCTTATTAAATTAATGGGAATTTCTTGACCAAAACCAAAGCAACGAGCCCCACTATCCCATATTTCATATTCATTATTGTCATTCCAAGTAGACTCAATTCCTTTTGATAAAAGCTGTTCTGTGACTTGTTTTTTCCACCATTCAATTGTTTTGGGTTGCGTAAAGTCTAGATGTGAACCTTCAGCGTCCCAAAATACAGAAAATTCGGGAGAATCTGATTGGCTATCTTGAATGAAAAGTCTATTAGACTTAGCTTCTTGATAATATGGATGATCGTGCAATAAACAAGGTTTTATATTTGCCGCAAGATGTACTCCCTTAGAGTGAAAATAGTTGGTAAACGCAAAAATATCAGGAAATTTTTCCTTATTCCAGTTAAAAACATAGCGTTTGTCTCCAATAGAAGTATAACCGGATGACATTTGAAATGAATCGCAAGCTATTTGATGCTCGAAGGTTTTATCTAAAAACTGAGTAAGTAATTTTTGTGAATCTGGTAAATCAGTATATTGCATGGTAGAACCACTATAACCTAGCCCCCATTTAGGGCCAAAAAGTGTTCTACCAGTTAAATTCACAAACTGTTGAGTCACCGATTTTATTTTTGTTCCATATATAAAATAATAATCTAAATCACCATCTTCAGCTCTGTAACTTGTGTAGCGCACATGATAGTTATCAAGCTCGTTACCTAAATCGAACCAACTATGAGCTAAATTATCATAAAAAACACCATAAGCCCCTTGGGTACCTAAGTGAGAATTAGGTTTTGCAATAAAAAATGGTATATGTTTATAGAGAGGATCAGTATTTTCAGCATCATACCCCATGGCATCTAAATTGCGCATTTCGAAACGTTTTTTAGTTCTTTCTAGCCATCCTGACTTTTCCCCCAAACCATAAAACTTAGTATCTGGTGCAAAATTCATAAAATGTGCATTTTTATATGAATTTACACCTAATTGATAAGCTCCTGTTTTTCTGTCATGCACTAAAGACTGCCACTGGCCGTCTAATTTATGTTCCCAATGCAAGCATAGTGGCTGAGTTATGCTCAATCTTAAATGAGTCGTTTCTATTCTCAATTCATGTTTAGAAATCTGTTCGGTGCTGAAATTTGGACAAGAGAAACCAGATAAATCAAATCGAGAACGTCCCTCTATAGGCGTTTCATTAGAGCCTGGTGCAACAGTCCAAGTTCTATCAAGTTGCAACTTACCCTCTTTTTGAAACATGACTCTAAAAAGGGTTTCTTCTAAAACATAAATCCTTAAGGAATGCTTTTCATCACAAATCAACTCAATGAAATTTGGAGTAATACTTTCAATAACCCAGTTTTTTACGGTTTTCATATTCAACAACCTATACTTAAAAGTAATAAAGAAATAAACGAGAACAATACTAAAAAATTAATCTAACCTAAAAATAATTCTGGCAAAAATAAACTGATTTGTGGGATATAGGTTACGAGTAATAGTGTTACTAAAAGGATAGCGTAAAAAGGAATTAATGGTTTTAAAACATCTGTAATCTTTACTCCCCCGACAGAACAGCCAATAAAAAGAGCACTACCCACAGGAGGTGTACAAATACCAATTGCGAGATTGAACACGATCACAATACCAAAATGTACAGGATCAATGCCTAATTCTGTTACTACAGGTAAAAAGATAGGCGTAAAAATTAATAATGCCGGTGTCATATCCATGAATATTCCAACAATCAAAAGAATGATTGTAATAAGCAGAAGAATGATGTACGGATTATCAGATAATTCAAGTAAACTGTCACTGATCATATAAGGTATATCAGCGTTAGACATAGCCCAAGACATTCCCATAGAAGCGCCAATCAAGAGTAATACTATAGAAGAAGTAACAATCGATTCCAGCATGATCTTAGGTAACTGCTTTAGGCTTACCTCTTTATATACCAAAACAGCAAGAACAAAAGTATAAACTACCGCGATAGCAGAAGCCTCCGTTGCAGTAAATATACCGCCAACAATCCCACCCATGATGACAACAATTAAACCTAAGCTAGGAATTGCATCGAACGTTTTTTTAAATACTTCGCTTCTTGTTGGTTTAATCGTTATGGTATAACCTCTTCTTTTTGATATGATAGCAGCAACAAGCATAAGTCCAAGTCCCATTAAAATCCCTGGAATATAGCCCGCCAGAAACAGAGCGCCCACGGAAGTCCCGCCTGAGATTAATGAATACACAATGAATGCATTACTTGGAGGTATTAACAATCCGGTTGGACATGAGGTGATATTAACAGCGGCTGAAAAGGCAGGATCATAGCCTTCTTTTTTTTGTAATGGAGCCATTGTCCCGCCAATTGCTGCACCAGAAGCAACTGCTGAACCAGAAATTGCACCAAATAGCATATTTGCAATAATATTTACGTGAGCCAAAGAACCTGGTAGTCGACCTGCAAGGATTTTTGCAAATTCAACAAGCCTCATCGCAATCCCCCCTTGATTCATAATGTTTCCTGCTAGTATGAAAAAAGGAATGGCCAATAAAGCAAAGCTATCTAGCCCTGTAGCCATTTTTTGAGATATGACCGCAATTGCAGCATCCATCGGTAAGGCCAATAGAATTGTCAACAAACTTGAAATTCCTATCGCAAAAGAGACTGGTACACCAATTCCTAATAAAACGAAAAAACTACCAAATAAAACAATAAGTACTTGCCAATCCATAATTCTTACTCCTGCCAATAATTCTTTTTGATATCAAGCAATGAAAATTAGATGCTAGACTTTCTTTCATTTCCAGTTCTGAACAAGTCAATGCTTTGTACTAATTCAACCATCATGTACCAAAGCATCATGACTCCACTTATTGGAATAGCAATGTAAACTATGCCCATTTGAATACCTAAGGCAGGAGATATTTGCCCCGTAGAAAACGTTTTTTGTACTAAATTTATACCACCATAAATCATGATAAGGCCTACAAAAGCTAAGCTTATCAAAGTAATCAATATGCGTAATAATGCTAATTTTTTTGGGGTGTTCTCATATTTCACTAAAAGAAAATCAATAGCTAAATGCTTCTTTAATCCTACAGTATATGCAGCGCCAAATAACGCCACCCATATAAACAAGAATCTAGCAAGTTCGTCAGTAAAAGTACTTGGAGAATTTAAAACATATCGTGAGAATACCTGCCAAACAACACAAAAAACTAACGTTGTACCAATCAAAACACAAAAAATTTGCGCTATTTTATTCAACATATCATTTAAAAATTTCATACAACCACCCTTTTACAATTCTTCGTTAACTTAAATTTCTGTATTAATTAGATGTTTAAATTAAATTCATAAAATCAAAGATTACATTTAAATCTCAATCAAACCTTTTTGCCTAACAGGCATTCAAACATACAATCGTATTTTATTTAGTGATTTATATCACAATTAGAAAAATTGGTCGATCATTTAAAGTAAAAACATGACAAAGGTCTACCAATTAAGATTTTTTGGTTGAACTTTTAAGTGGGGTCATTCATAGTTTTAGCATCACTGGACATAACTCTTCTTTCTCATCTTCATATTTTGTTTGTGTTCATTTAATGAACACCTCAAATCAGTGATAATCAATTAATTCACATTCACAATGAGAGGTAACATATGCTAAATCGTGTAGATTCAAAAAAACAACATAACAAAATTAAATTTTCTCTAAGTGCTCTTGTTATAGTCACCACTCTTTTTACATCAGCTACTGCATTTGCTGATGCCACACTCAAATTAAGCCATAATCAAGATAAAAATCATCCGGTACATTTATCAATGCAATTTATGGCAGATGAAGCGAAACGCTTAAGTGATGGTGGCATCAAAATTCGCATCTATCCAAATAGTCAATTAGGAACTCAAAGAGAATCAATGGAATTGATGCAAAATGGCGCCCTTGATATGGTTAAATCCAATGCAAGTGAAATGGAGTCTTTTGAACCTGCTTATGGTGCTTTTAATGTTCCTTATTTATTCACTGATATTGATCATTACTATCGTGCATTAGAAGGAGAGGTTGGGAAAGAGATCCTTCAGGCTTCAAAAGATAAAGGATTCATTGGATTGACCTATTACGACGCTGGTGCAAGAAGTTTTTATGCTAAAAAACCCATCAACACCCCTGCAGATTTAAATGGTTTAAAAATTAGAGTTCAACCTAGTCCTACAGCAGTTAAGATGATTGAATTAATGGGAGGTGCCCCAACACCTCTAGCCTATGGTGAATTATACACAGCACTGCAGCAAGGTGTAGTAGACGGAGCTGAAAATAATCCAACCGCATTGACAACTGCAAGACACGGCGAAGTTGCAAATATTTTTTCATTAGATGAACACACCATGATCCCAGATGTTCTGTTAATAAGCTCTACTGTATGGGATGGACTCAGCCCCGAGGACCAAAAAATAATACAGCAAGCAGCTGATGCGTCTATGCAACATCATAAAACTCTTTGGCAAGAAATGACAGCAGCCTCAATGAAAGAAGCTGAAGAGACAATGAATGTTCAATTTGTTACCGTTGAGAAAAAACCCTTCCAAGATGCTGTAAAACCTATTAGAGATGAAGCCATCAATAATCCAGCAATTGCGGAATATGTAAAACAAATCGAAGCCTTAAAATAAATAACATACAATATAAGGTTCATCTTACGCTTCATAAGATGAACCTTATACAAAGGATATAATCACATGCTTGAAAGATCTTCTTTAGCTGAAAATGCCTTAAATTGCCTACATGATGAAAATTATGACCTACCATTTAACTTACAAAATCTCAATCACGAGACCATGATTTTTTCCGCCAATAGGCCGGCTATTTCTCTAGATGGTGATTGGAATTTTGCAGTAGATCTTTTAGATACAGGTCTAAGGCAAAAATGGTTTGAGATGCTACCTACAAAACAGCAAGACAGAATTGAACCTTGGGATTATGATCCCTATCAAGGAGAAACCATTCCTGTTCCCTCATGCTGGCAAATGCAAAAAGAAAAGTGGTATTTTTTTGAAGGAAGCGCGTGGTATACAAAACAATTTACTTATACCAAAAGCCAAGATAAGCCACTGACTTTTCTTAAAATAGGGGCTGCACAATATGAATGCAAAATATTCTTGAATAACAAATATATTGGTAATCATTATGGTGGTTCAACGCCTATATTTGCCGAATTAACAGAGAATTTAAAGGAAGGTACTAATACCCTAATGATCTGTGTTAATAATACGAGAACATTAGACCGCGTTCCTATGAGAAATACCGATTGGTTTAATTATGGTGGTATATACAGAGAAGTTGAATTATTCCATCTTCCTCAAGAGTACATAAAAAGTTTTCATATTTATTTAAAACCTGATTCTAAATACAATACGTTAATTGTAAAAGTTACGGCGCATGGCCATGCAAAAGATGCCCTACTGTCTATTGATGAACTTGGAATAAAACAGACTATCCCGATTACTCATGGAGAAACATTATTTGAATTTAACGCCTTACCTGAATTATGGTCGCCTGACTTTCCAAAATTATACCAAGTTAAGCTTACATACCAAAATGATTCAGTTACTGATTTTGTTGGATTTCGACAAGTTGAGGTAAGAGGTACTGAAATTTTACTTAATTCTAGGCCTGTTTTTTTAAAAGGGATCAGTGTACATGAAGATGATCTTTTATTAGGAAAAGTGGTTACAGAGAAAGATCTTCATCGTCGATTTAAACACGCCAAAGAACTTGGCTGTAATTATATGAGATTTGCACATTATCCACACCATGAAAAAGCAGTCCAACTTGCCGATCATTACGGAATCCTTCTTTGGGCTGAAATTCCCGTTTACTGGGCTATTGCATTCGATAATCATGCCACATTAAAAGACGCAAAAAATCAGCTGCTTGAGCTAATTATTCGGGATATGAATAGAGCAAGTGTAATTATTTGGTCTATTGGTAATGAAAATGCTGACACTGATGAACGATTACACTTTATGTCATCGCTAGCTAAAATGGCAAAGGACTACGATCCGACACGCTTAGTTTCAGCTGCCTGTTTAATCAATCATTCAAATAATACAATAGAAGACAGATTAACTGAATATTTAGATGTGATCGGTATAAATGAATATTATGGCTGGTATGAAGAAAACTTCAACGATTTGATTGAAATTGGAAAAAATTCAAATCCAGATAAACCCGTAATTATTTCTGAAATGGGAGCTGATGGCTATATTGGACCAAATAAACCTATGTCTGGTTTTTTTAGTGAAATGTATATGACAGAAGTATATGAAAAACAAATTGCTTATTTAAAATGTTTATCTTATGTTAAGGGGATATCTCCTTGGATTCTTTATGATTTTAGAGTAGAAAGAAGACAAAATATTTATCAGCAAGGATGGAACCTTAAAGGCCTTATTGCCAATGATAAGAAAACAAAGAAACAGGCATTTTCAGTGCTATCTAATTTTTATCAATCGCTCTAGAAATTGGTTGACCAATAAAATAAATGGAGTATGCTTGTTCAGAACTAAAAGGAATAGATAAATGAAGCATGCCAACTCAAATAGACCTTACAAAGCAATTGCTGAAAAGATAAAAGAAATACTCAATAGCGGGAACTATCATATCAATGATAGGCTCATGCCAGAAAGAGAACTGGCTGAAAACCTCGGCGTTAGTCGTTCTATTGTTAGAGAAGCAATTATAATGCTGGAAATACAGGGGTATGTTGAAGTAAAACAAGGATCAGGAGTTTATATTATTCAACTACCTAATATGGAAGAGGAAAATGATAATTCTCTAAAATCTGAGAGCAGCCCATTTTCTATGGACATAGAGTGTGGTCCTTTTGAGTTACTTCAAGCTAGACAAATTTTGGAAAGCCAAATAGCAAGTTTTGCTGCAATCAATATTACTAAACAAGAAATAGTAAAACTTAAAGAGACTATTGAAGAGGATAAACTGAATTTAGGACAACATATTGAAGATTATGAAGCAGATGAAACTTTCCATCTGACGATAGCTGAGGCATCCCAAAACTCTATTTTAGTTGAGACCATCAAGGCACTATGGCTATTAAGGAATAAAAGTGAAATGTGGGCTCAACTTCATAAAAGAATTTTAGATAAGAGTTATCGAACTCAATGGATAGATGATCATGAAAAAATTCTTTTTGCCCTGCAACGAAGGGATCCAACAGGGGCTAGAGATGCCATGTGGCAACACTTAGAAAATGTAAAACAGACATTATTTAAGCTATCTAATGTTGATGATCCTGAATTTGATGGTTTTTTATTCAAATAATTTATCAGTATCAATTATAGCAACTTAATAAAGGAAATGAAGATGGAACAAACATGGCGCTGGTTCGGACCTAAAGACCCTGTCAGCTTACAAGATATTAGGCAAGCTGGAGCTACGGGTATCGTTACAGCTTTGCACCATATTCCAAATGGTGAAATATGGTCAATAGAAGAAATATTAACTAGAAAAAATTTAATTGAAGAAGCTGGTCTTGTTTGGTCTGTAGTCGAGAGTGTCCCTGTACATGAAGAAATTAAAACACAGACAGGTAATTTTCACATTTGGATTGAAAATTATAAGCAAACACTAGTTAATTTATCACAGTGTGGTATTAAAACGATTTGCTATAATTTTATGCCAATTCTTGATTGGACAAGAACTGATTTAGGATTTAAATTAGAAAATGGCGCTAAGGCATTAAGATTTGACTATCATGCATTTGCAGCTTTTGAGCTTTTTATTTTAAAAAGACCAGGTGCTGAAAATTCTTATTCGAAAGAAGATTATGACAAAGCAAGCATCTATTTTAAACAATTAACAGAAACTGAGGTAAAGACACTAACTAATAATATCATTGCGGGATTACCTGGTTCTGAGGAAGGGTATACACTTCAAGAATTTCAATCTGCATTAGATACTTATCATCATATCGATGCTTCTCTTTTAAGAAAACACTTATTCTATTTTCTTAACGAATTAATGCCAGTTTGTGAGAAAGAAAATATCCGCATGGCAATTCATCCTGATGATCCCCCATATCCTATATTGGGTCTGCCTAGAATAATATCTACACAGGAAGATGTAAAATTATTGCTTGATGCAGTCCCAAGCACACAAAATGGCATTACCTTTTGTGTTGGTTCATATGGAGTCAGAGCGGATAATGATTTACTTGGAATGATAGAAGCATTTAAGGAAAGAATTTACTTTGTTCATTTAAGATCAGTGAAAAGAGAAGCAGATCCTAGATGTTTTTATGAAGCGGGCCATCTAGAAGGAGATGCCAATATGTACCACATAATTAAAGCACTCTTGGACATCGAAAAAAATAGGCAAAAGAGTGGCGATCTTATTCTTATTCCTTTTAGACCAGACCATGGTCACCAAATGATTGATGATTTACACAAAAAAACCAATCCTGGTTATTCATGCATTGGCAGATTAAAAGGATTAGCAGAATTACGAGGAATTGAATATGCTATTAATCAATCTTCCTTATTAAGCTAGTTTTAATAGAGTGAAATGCCAAACACAATGAATATGTAACAACCCACCTAACAGTAAGTTATTTACTTGTAGAATCTCTTGCAGAGATAACTAAATGAAATATCTCTGCAAAGTATTAAATTCTATACAAACTACTTATGGATTTTTAATTAATTTTTAATATCACTCACTACAAGAGTCCATCAGTCCCCACTCAGATACAGTCAAGCAATTACTTTTTCACAGATTTAATAGCAATTAAGGCAAATAACATCGCAATAAATGCGCATCCACTCATGGTCAACACCATAGGCCAGACACTTTGGGTGTGCACTCTTGCTAATAACATCCCAACCAGGGCAGCAACCCCAAACCGAAATGTCCCTGTTAATGAGGAGGCGGTACCTGCAAAATTAGGAAATTTATCCATAATCATGGCCATTGCGTTTGAATTGACCATCGCTAAGCTTCCCACAAAACCAGATATACAAAAAACAAAATAGATAAATGGAAATTTAAGCCAAGCAGCAATAATGAGCAATAAACCCATAGATGCTTGTAACGATATTCCGATACAAAACATTTTAAATACCCCTACATGTTTTACTAAACGGGTATTCGTTATATTAAGTAACATCATACAAAGCACATTCAAGCCAAAATAGTAACCAAAATGTGCTTCGCTTATACCAAATTGTCCAATATAAACGCTAGAGCCCGCAGTAATAAATGCAAACATACCTGCAAATGAGAAGGCTGTAGTTAAAATAAAAAAGAAAACTGCACGATTTGTTACAATGGCATAAAAATTTTTTCGAATATGCCTTAAACTAAATCGCTGCTTATTTTCAGGTTTAAGCGTTTCCTTAATATATAAAAAAGAGACGAAAAGAGTAACAACAGACAACGTACCTAATACCCAAAATATTGCCTGCCAATTAAACCATAATAAAATCCACCCCCCTAATAAAGGGGCAGTTAATGGCGCGATATTACTTACTAAAAGCACCATAGAAAACATTCTTGAGAATTCTTTATTCTCATATATGTCCCTTAATAAGGCATTGATGACCACTGCAGCAGAGGCTGCAACAAAGCCATGGAAAAATCGTAAAAGGATCAATTGTTGAATGCTGGAAACAAATCCGCAAATAATTGATATCAAAGCAAAACTTAATATACCATAAATAATGATGGGACGTCGCCCTATACTGTCTGAGATAGGACCATATATCAGTTGCCCTAAAGCAAATCCTAAAATATAGCTACTTAGTGTTATTTGGACATGCCCATCGGTTGTTTGAAAAAACTTAGCCATAGCCGGTATAGCTGATAAATAGAGATCAACAGCTAAAGGCATTAACATAGAAATTATGCCTAAAAGCAGAACAAATCGTTTCTTGCGAAAAAATTCAACGTCCTTGTTATTGGGCTCAATTTGCTGGGAGGAAGAATTCATTATCATAAAGGCCTTTTATGCAAATAAATCAAAAAACTTGAAAAAACAGATGAAATTAACCTGTCTCCACATAAATATTTACCTAATAAGATTCGTATTTACCAGGGTTTAAGGTGCATTCTGTACAACAAATATCGTGTCTTCAAGCCCTTTTAATGGTAAATTACTCCTCAAATATAACGATTAAACAGAGTACTGGAGAAAAAAATGATAATTGATTTAAGAAGCGATACAGTAACCCGTCCTTGTAATGATATGCGTCAAGCCATGGCAAATGCTGTTGTTGGAGACGATGTATATTCTGATGATCCCTCAGTTAATCAACTACAAGAAACACTGTGCAAATTAACCCAAAAAGAAGCGGCATTATTTATGCCCTCTGGTACACAATCTAATCTTGTGGCTATCTTATCACATTGCCAGCGAGGTGAGGCATTTATCGTAGGTTCTGATGCACATATTTTTAAATATGAGGGGGGAGGAAGTGCAGTGTTAGGAAGTACATTACCTACGGCACTTCCTCAATCTGCGAATGGTCAGATAGAATTTGAATTAATTAAAAAAAGCATAAAACCCAAAGATATTCATTTTGCCCCAATGGCACTACTTTGCTTTGAGAATACATTCAATGGTCGAGTCGTTGACTTAACGTATCAGCAGGATGTTTGTCATTGGGCAAAATCGACCCATGGCTTAAAAACGCATCTTGATGGTGCTAGAATCTTTAATGCATCTATTGAGACAGGTATAGCAATTCATGATCTCGTATCATGTTACGACTCTGTATCAATTTGTTTATCTAAAGGTTTAGGGGCTCCTGTCGGATCAGTATTATGTGGTAGCAAAGATTTTATTGCACGAGCTCGGTCTTGGAGAAAAATGCTTGGTGGTGGCTTGCGTCAAAGTGGAGTACTTGCAAGTGCAGGCTTATATGCTTTAGATCATAACGTGGAACGTTTAAAAGAAGATCATCTGCATGCAGAATTACTCGCTAAGTTACTTATGGAAAAAGGCTTTCATCTTGAAGGTAACCAAGCACATACAAACATGCTCTTTATTGATGATACAGAAGAAAAGTTGCAAAAGTTACATCAATTGATGGAGAAAAATGGCATTTTGATAGGATACTATGGTAGTGGAACACAATTGCGATTAGTTCTTCACAAAGACATCAACGAAGTAAAATTTCAGCATATCATGAAAGTAATAAGCGGATATTAATTAAGTTAATCCGACTAGGCCTCATCGTAGGCCTTTTTTAATGCTTTTAAAATCAGACACCTTAAAATACTGGTAAAAAAACGACTAATAATCTGAAAGATAGGCTCTTATTCTTTTCACCGCTTGACTATGCAACTGGCACACCCTTGATTCTCCTACATTAAGTACGGCGCCGATCTCTTTGAGATTAAGATCTTCTTGGTAGTAAAGATGAAGTACCATTTTTTCTTTTTCGGGTAGGGTTTCTATCGCTTCAATCACTTGTGTTTTTAGTTCATCTCCCATAAGAGATTTTAATGGATTTTGCTGTTCTTGCTCAAGTTCAATAGAAGCGGCTGCATCGATGATGGTTTCTTCATTTTCATCTTGCCACTCTTCATAGTCAATGATTTGGGTATTATTTGTGTCTTGAAGCATTTTCCAATACTCTTCTAACGTAATCCCTAAGTATTCTGCGACTTCAACTTCTGAGGGTTGCCTTAGTAGCAATTGCTCTAATTTATTAATCGCTTTAGCAATATCTCGAGCATTACGTCTAACGCTTCTAGGAGCCCAATCTCGACTTCTAAGTTCATCTAACATGGAACCTCGGATTCTTTGAACTGCATATGTACTAAAGGCTGTTCCATGTGAAGAGTCAAATTTATCTAGCGCATCTAATAGCCCAATTGCCCCTGCTTGAATAAGATCGTCTAATTGAACAGAGGCAGGTAAACGTACTTGGAGTCGGAGGGCCTCTTGTCTGACAAGAGGGGCAAATTGTTCCCACTGTGCCCTTTTGTTCATAGAACCTGAAGAATTGTATAGATCAGCTTTATACATCACTTTTACCTAATATTAAAACCTTAGTGCGATTAAATCGGTTTAAACTAACATAAAATCATGTGAACTATTTTAACTATCTAACACCCAATAGGTACTGAGTATAAATATTTGAGACAACTTACCTGCGAATTACCCCATTAAACTAAATAAAACATATTGTTGTTATAATACACTCAAAATCATAATTTGGCTATGTAAAGAAAAGATTAAATGGGCACAATAAGTCAAAAAGCAAAAAAAAGGCAAAAAAAAGGCAAAAAAAATGGCGCACTAAGTGCGCCAAAAAAACATTTAAAAGAATCTTATTTAACGTAAGATTTCTTTTGCATGTTGTCTAAACGATCGTTAGCACGTTTAGCTTCACCTAAAGCTGCATCTAATTGGCCGCTGATAGCAGTTAATTGACCAGAGATACCGTCAACTTTAGATTCGATTGCATCAACACGTGAGTTAGAAGCACAACCAGCAAGAACTGTAGAAGCTAAAACGATAGCACCTAAAACGATTTTACGATTCATTATTACATCCTCTAAAAAAAAATTAATTTAAATTATTTCCATGTAGCGATACTATTATCGCAGGTATCACATAAAAAAGAAATAATTTTCTATGTTTTATTTTACGCTTTTTAAGTAATCTAAAACCCAATCAGTTTTGAAGATAATTAAAATGCTTACTGATACCTTTCTCTATTCTACACCTTGTTACATATAAAAACAAACATCTATTCATGTTTTTTTAATCTAAAACATGGACTGAGGCTGTATTCGTTGTTCCTTGGGGTACTAAAGCACCAGAAACCATCACCACAACGTCACCTCTTTGAGCTAGACCTGAACTCACAGCCATTTTTTTTCCTAAATGATAAAAATCATCGGTAGAGTCAATTTTGTCTGTGATCATAGGTATAACGCCTTTGCATAAGGACAGCTGACGTGCAGTCGTAGGATTCGTTGTCAGCGCTAATATCATTGCATGTGGAAAATACTTACGTATAGACTTAGCAGATTTTCCACCTTCAGTGGCAACCACAATTAGAGATGCATCTAATGTTTCAGCTGTTTCAACTGCCCCGAGACACACAGCTTCGGTAATACGTAATTTTTTTCCTGGTGCTCTAATGTCTACACGCATCGGCATAATTCTATCTGTACGCTGACAAATTGTAGCCATCGTTGTAACCGCTTCAAGAGGATATTTACCCTTAGCACTTTCCCCAGATAGCATCACCGCATCCGTTCCATCTATCACCGCATTAGCAACATCCCCTGCTTCAGCACGTGTTGGACGAGGGTTTTTAATCATTGAGTCCAGCATTTGAGTTGCAGTAATAACAATTTTACGCGCTGCATTACATTTTTCAATCATCATTTTCTGAGCAAAAATGACTTCCTCTACAGGAATTTCCACACCTAAATCACCTCGAGCAACCATGATACCATCTGAAACTTCTAAAATTTCATCAAAATTGTTTAGCCCCTCTTGGTTTTCAATTTTAGAGATAATTTTAATATGTTGACCACCATTTTTATCAAGGTGCTCTCGCATTTCTAGCACGTCAGCTTTCTTACGAATAAAAGATGCTGCAATGTAATCAACGTTTTGTTCACACCCAAAAATAAGATCATTTTTATCTTTTTCAGATAAGGCAGGTAAATTAACAGTGACGTTAGGTAAATTGATCCCTTTATTTTCTCCAAGTTCACCCGCATTTAATACTTCACAAATCACTTCTGTTGGGGTTAATTCAATCACTTTCATACCAATTAAACCATCATCAACCAGCACAGTATTACCCACGCTGAGATCTTTGGCAAATCCAGAATAAGTTACAGCGACTTTTTCATTATTACCGATGACTGAACTGTCCGTAGTAAAAGTAAATCTTTGACCAGGGACCAGAGCAACATCTCTCCCCTCTTCTAGCTTAACTGTTCTTATTTCAGGCCCTTTAGTATCTAATAAAATAGCACCTAGAGTATTTTTTTTAGCTAAAATCGCCCTAAAATTCTTAATTCTCTGACCATGCTCTTCATAATCACCATGAGAAAAATTTAAACGCATTACATTCATACCGGCATCAATTAATTTGCCAAGCATCTCTTCAGACTCGGTTTTTGGACCTATCGTACAAACAATTTTAGTTTTTTTCATTTTTAGTCACTCTGTTATAGTTAAATCAAAAAAGATAGTTCTGATAATTCACTAAATGCATTATAAGGAATTTATTTACTATTATAAAGCATGAAGAGGAAGAAAGCTTTTCTTTCTGAGTATAAATGGCCTTAAGTTGCTTTAAGTCACTTTATCCTATTTTGCTCACAAAAACATTGTACAACTTTAGTATCAACTATCGAATAATGGCAATAAATAAGCGATGAGGTATATTTAAAAGAGATAGGCAGATATAAAAATATGCATCCTAGAACGATTTTTACTAAAAGTAACACTATGCATAACCTAAAATGAGTAAAATTGTGACTTATTCAACTGTAATTTTACTATACCACTTATCAAATAATTTCAGGATTATTTAATAGCTAGGTTATAACTTGTTGAGCCTAATTTAGAAATGAATTTTTAGATTGGTACTTTGTAGATTGGTACTTTGTAGATTGGTGTGTCTAAGTGGACTCGAACCACCGACCCCCACCATGTCAAGGTGGTGCTCTAACCAACTGAGCTATAGACACTTATTAATTGTTACAGACACTATGATAGCAATTATTTTTTTTCGTGCAACTTATTTTAATAAATCATTAGTCTGAACGCCTAATAAATAACCTTAACGACCCGAAGATACAGAAATTAATAGAAGTCATCGGCTAGCATTTTCATCCAGTACAAGATCAGATATCGTTATTTATATGATTTAAGGTACGTTCCTGTTTTTCAGCTTTTCTTTCTTTACGCCTTCTTTTAAAAAAATCACTCAAAAGTTGCTGGCATTGTGCCTGTAAAACTCCGCCTTGAACCTCAATATAATGATTCAGATTCTCTTGAGTGAAAATATCAATAAACGAACCTGCGGCCCCTGTTTTCATATCATAAGCACCGAAAACCACTCGCTTTACTCGTGCATGGATAAGCGTCCCTGCGCACATGATACAAGGCTCCAGCGTCACATAAAGCGTAGTCTCTAAAAAACGATAATTTTTGATGTTTTGTCCTGCTTTTCTTAAAGCAATCACTTCAGCATGGGCTGAAGGATCGTGAGATAAAATCATTTGATTGTACCCAGCTGCAACCAATGCATTATCAGCAACCAGAACTGCTCCTACCGGAATTTCATTAAGTGACTGGGCAATCAAAGCCTGTTCATAAGCTTTTTGCATCCAATAGCTATCTAAATTAACGTTCTCGTCGGCTAAATTAGGGGCTAAAGTGAGGCTCATAGTGTGATATATCCGTCGTAAACTATCTCAGCAGGTCCAGTCATATAAAGAGGATGACCTTCTCCCTGCCATTCAATCACAAGTTCTCCGCCCAAAAGTTTTACGGTTACTTTGTTAATAAGTTCACCTTGCAAAATACCTACTGCTACAGCAGCACAAGCACCGCTCCCGCATGCTTTGGTTTCTCCCACCCCTCGCTCAAACACTCGAAGGGCAATGCTATCTTTTGTCAATATTTGCATAAACCCAACATTTACTCTATCAGGGAAACGCTCATGTAATTCAATGCTTGCACCTAATGACTCTAAGGGAGCCTTATCTATATCATCTACCGTCAGAACACAATGAGGATTTCCCATAGAAACTGCACCACAAAAAACTGTTTTATCATCTACTCTCAAAAGATACGTCTTTTCTTGTTTTATGGCTTTAAATGGAATCAATGCGGGATCGAAAATAGGTGCTTGCATATCTACTTTAACATGACCATTAGATAGAATTGATAACACCATTTTTCTATTTTGTGTCGATACACTGATAGTATTACTTTTGATGAGTCCTTTATGTTGAACAAATCGAGCAAAACAACGAGCACCATTACCACATTGGGCGACCTCTGATCCATCGGCATTAAAAATGCGATAATGGAAATCCACATCTGGTTCATAAGGAGGCTCAACTAATAAAAGTTGATCAAAACCTACTCCAAGATGTCTATCTGCTAGATGTTTAATCGTTTGTGGAGTAAGAAATACATTTTGAGTTACGGCATCAATAACCATAAAATCGTTACCTAGCCCATGCATCTTTGTAAATTGCATATTCAGAATCTACTTATTTATCGATACAAAAGCTTTAGGCATATATAAAGGCCCCTTTAGCCCACACCCTACAATTTGAGTTAAAGAGAGAAATAGCATGATAATACATCCTATTTTAGTTAACTTGGCCATTGAATACACCTACTTTGTAAAATGAATTTTTGAATTATTAAGACAATCACCTCATTATCTACAAGGCATCTCTAATCGTCAACTTATGAATTCATTTTTCTTCATTTTTCCCAGAATTAGTTCAGTGCCTCGTTTACTCACTTGACTGTAAATTTAACAATTTGCCTTTTTAAAAATCAGAAACTTTTGATGGGATATGATATGATATCTTCAAAGAATTTAGGCTGACGAGAAAGTTTTTATTAATAATCATTGGCAGGTAAACCATGCAAGATTTAGAATTTCATGAAAAAGTAGATACATTGTTCTTTTATATTGAAGATGCGTTAGATAATTACACTGGTGATTATGATTTAGATTATGAAATTCATTCGGGTATTCTAACAATAAGCTTTCATGACAACAGTAAAATCATTTTAAATAAGCAAGAACCGCTTCATCAGGTCTGGATGGCGACTAAATTCAATGGACACCACTTTGCATTTGATAAAGCATCCAATAAATGGTTATGTATCAGGGCTGGGGATGATTTATTTGATGTATTAACTGATGCTCTGTGCCGCCAATCTGGCGAGACATTTTTGATTAAATAAATTCGTGCTTATATACTTTTCTTCTTGGGATAAATTGGTGAGATTTTTTTAATTGATTAGAATATGGGCCATTTTCCCATGAAAGCATTTAATCTAATATCTCACTCGTAAGGAGTAATTATTTGACTCGTTCCTTGTGTTTTCACATGGTAAAATTGTGGTAGATTAAAACTTACCCCTCTTGAAGAGAGAGTAAATCGTTCATGTGAAGCGGAATAGAAACGACTTACATCGTTTACCAAAGCTTCTTGAGAACCTTCACAATGATAATATACTTCTAGTGCATTTCTTTCATCTAAGATATATGTATTGAAATATCGGCTATCAGAGAGTGTCTCAAAGAAAAATTGAATGATTCCTTCACACGCATAACTTTCTATAATTTGTGGAATGTTGTGCTGCTTTATTCCTATAAGAGATGAAGTATTTACTGATTTATTATGACTGAGCATTTCTAACTTATGTTCAGTAATGTCTTTAAAAATATCATGGGTGTGCTCAAATTGTTTTACTTTCACCCCTAAACGTTCAAAAAATAGTCCAAAAATTTGTTGGCCAAGAACTATCAACTTAACCCCTGTCTGCCGACCTAGTAAATAAAGTGCTTCTTCATCATCAGGACTTAATTGCATAGCAGGGGTTCTCTTATGAATACTCTGCTGGACTGTTTCAGTTTCATCTTTGATGGCATGGATTAATCTTAAATTAATTGATTGCATAAAAATTGTTTTGACTTCTTCAGCCATTTTAATATTTTCGTAATGTCCATAACTTACTACATCCAAATTTTTTGGGGGAATCGCATATTGATGCATTTTAGATAAAATGGATTCTAAAGCATCTATTAGCGCAAACTGTTGATTAAAATGTAGTGTTCGCATCTCGTTCCAACTGTTTCGATAAATAATATCTACGCTACCCACAAGGCAAATTAATTCGCCATTGAGCTCATAGGAAAGTGTAGAATCATTAAATTCAAGATATTTACCTCCTTGCTGTTCAGTAGCAAAATGAATTTCATCTAAATAATCAATGGTAGGATCTTTTTCTAGATTGAGCACGACTAGCATATCCCTAATTTCTGCGGGTGCATAAAGATCTGTAGGAGAAGGACTTTCTACCTCTTTAGGGATTAGTTTTTTTAAATCCTGATAAAACCGTAGGATTTTGTCATGTTGGTGTGGTGTTTGGTTAAATAAAGAGATAACCGTTTCATCAATCCAAAGACCATTCAAATAGCTTGACAAAATCAGCTTAGATAGATAAAAACTATATTCTATGGTTCTGGCACCTAGCATCTCCTTTGCATAAGGCGCTCTGTTAAAAAGATACCATCCTGTCCTGTTTACTCTGCCTTTTGGTACATAGACGTATGTTAAATGCTTTTCCGAAATATCAGGTGAAATTTGAGGATTTATTAACGTAATTTTTCCTGGTAATTGTTCATAGGCTGCATAAAGCTTACGAGTCAAAATACTAATGTCTCTAGGACTTGCACTGACACTGAGATCGTGTTGCCTTGCAAAACGGATTAAATTGCGATAACTTTCCATTACTGCAACTAAAATTTCATCATAAGCTTCTTTAACTTCTTCAATTTTCCAATGTGCTCTATTGTCTAAAAATGCAACTTTCTCCTCAGACCACCCCCAGCTTTTCACCAACTGAGCAATCAGCTTTCTACGCCAAGGACTTGAAAAGTTCTCTTTAGTACCTGAGGCCAAGCTCTCTTTACTTTGTCTATCTGCATCATTAATTTTCAAATAAAAGCAGCGTCTTATAAATTCCAATCGGTCAAAATCTTCATTCGAAATCAAATAATCACTGATTTTTTTCAACATAAATAAATAAGCATCTAAACCAGAAGCGATAATATCTCCTTGTTGCAAATAGTCTTTGATTTCTATGGCGAGCAAAGTAGTTTTAGGAGATTGAGCGAAATACGCTTCAAGTAATAAACTTTTGATGACCGATTTATAAGGAGAATCAATGCTCTTATAAAGTTGCCATAGACTCGCTCCAAAATATTCACGAGCTGACATTGCACCTACTCCGCCTAAATCTAGCCACTCATTGGGTTTTAACACTCCATGAGAATATAAATAGGTGACATATTCATCATAATGACTCTCTTCCTCTTTAGGTATAAGGTACCATAGTAACCTTTTACCAGCTAACCGAACCGCTGAGCGATAAAATTCATCTAATAATAAATAGTGCTGAGAAGTACCACAATCATCATTATCAAGCTCACCACTTAATTTATGCCTAAATCGATTTTCGTCGACCAAAAATAGGGTCAAGTCAACACCTAAGTTACTCGCCCATAGTTCAAGCAACGAACATTTGTGAGCGAGTTGTTCGAGCTCAGACTCAGAAAGCCAGGATTGATGACATACCCAAATATCAAGATCGGAATATTGATTTTGCCCAAGATAAGAGGTGCTCCCCATAGAATAGACCGCTATGATAGGAGCCTGCCAATTTGAGTTATTTTCCCTTGAATTGCTTACTTTGTTAGCGCTGAATGTGTGAAACGAAAATTCTGGGTCGTTTAATAGTGAATCCACTTCTTGTAATAAAAGAGCGATATCCTGATTATTGGGTTGAAATCCTGTGATACCATGAGGGGAACCTTGCAATAAATAGCCAGGCATAGCAGGATGCTCATAATGCAAAAAAAGAGGGATTAGTTGATAGACAAGACAAAAATGGGCAGGCATTCCTTCTAATGCCCGCTCAATTCTTAACTGATTGATAGCGTCTATTCGCTGTTTTAATCGCTCTAAATAAATTTGCACAAAGTACCAAATCAATTGTTGGATAGTAAGAAAATAACTTTTAAAAAAAAATTAACAGTATTTTAACGTTTTTTTTTGAATTTGAATATCATTTGACCAAGATAATCATTTTTCCAAGACGGCATAATAGAAACCATCCCCACCAGATGGCGACGGTAAAAGTTGCAATCCGACTGAAGTAGTCGCTTTTTGAAAATCTTCTGGTGCATTAATCTCTTTAAGTTTAGCACTCGGATGTTTAGCAAGAAACGCCTTAATTTGCTGGCTATTTTCTTCAGGTAAAATAGAACACGTTGCATAGACTAATGTCCCTCCCTCTTTAAGATAAGGCCAAATTGCATTAAGTAATTTATATTGCAGTGAAACTAACTCAGGAATATCAGTAGAACGGCGAAGCCATTTAATGTCTGGGTGGCGTCTTATCACTCCCGTTGCAGAACATGGTGCATCTAGCAAAATTTTATCAAACTGCCGCCCATTAGCCCAAACTTCTGGCGTTGTGCCATCACCAATGATGACTTCAGCGTTTTTATGCAAGCGTTTTAAATTTTCTTTAATCCTGATGCCTCTTGTTTCATCTATTTCAACTGCAATCACTTTAGCCTTTGGTGCTAGTTCAAGAAGATGTGTTGTTTTACCACCTGGAGCCGCGCATAAATCTAAAATGAGTTCACCCTCTTTAGGTTCTATCAAATGGGCTGCATATTGGGCATGAATATCTTGGACAGTAACCGCTCCTTTATCAAAGCCAATTAATCTATCCACAGGTACAGGCGTATCAAGGATCAGTGCAGATGATAATGTTTCATGTGCATGACTTGCTATCTCTTCTTGTGATAGTTCCGTCAAGTACTCAGTAACTGAGGCGTAATTAGGATTCACCCTTAACCACATTGGTGGTTTTTGATTATTCGCTTCTATAATCTTTAACCAATCGCCAGAGTAGGCTTTTTGAATACGTTTTAATAACCAATCAGGATGCCAAAATCTCACCTCTAGATTTTCAAGTCGCGATAGAAGTAAACTTTCTTGACGTTGAAACTGCCTAAGAACACCATTTATCAATCCTTTTAACTGAGGTCGCTTTAGCGCACTAACCGCATTTACAGTTTCAGATATTGCGGCATGAGCAGGTATTCTCATATAATGTAATTGATAAAACCCAATTAGAATCAAATAATGTATTGTTTTTTGCTTTCTATCTAAAGGTTTATCCATTAATTGATTGGCAAACCAGTCAAGTTCCGGTAGAGAACGAAGCACCCCATAGCAAATTTCTTGCAACAGACCTTTGTCTTTTCCTGATACTTGTTGTTGCATAAGTGGAAGGATACTTGATAATGAAGCTCCTTTTTCAAGAACCTCATTTAATGTTTTTGCCGCGATACTTCTAATATTGTATTGTGTGGAATTCATAAAATTATCATAGTTAAACGCATAATAGCTCCTAAGAAACAATACATCATAATCAGTCGATGATAAAACATAAGACTATTTATTAGTCGCTTTTATTCGTAGAGAGTATACATGGCGTTGTTGAACAAAATAGGATAGTCATATACAGCTTGCTTCAATGAAGTTAAAACGTTCTTGTCACTTAAGTTTATTGAAGCAAGCTGATAAGATTTTTTCTTTTAAGGCAATCGATGGCCTCTTGCTGTAACATATAAAGCATACCAATCTTCACGACTTAGTTCAATTCTCAAGGCTTGAGTCACTGACTTAATTCGAGAAAGATTAGTTGTGCCAATAATCGGTTGTATCCCTGCGGGATGGCGCAATAACCAAGCGATCAAAATGGCATCAGCATAAACGGCGTACTTTTCAGCCAATTTAGTGAGAAGCGCCTTGGTATTTAAAACATTTTCGTGGTCTTTTTCATCTAACGTCTCATTGCAAAGAGCCGCACCGGTGTAAAGGCCATTAGCAAGTGCACCCCATGCTTGAAGTTGAATTTCGTTCATTCGACAGTATTCAATCGTTTCCCCAATAAACCTTAATTGTCTTGATTGGCAATCATTAAAAGTCGTCCCGATATCAACCCAATCATGTTTAGCTAGGCTCATTTCTAATTGATTAACGAGTAAAGGATAAGGAAGTGAACGTGTCAATAAAGCCAGCTGCCCTTGATGCATATTTGAAACGCCAAAATTTTGCACTTTGCCTTCTTTTTTTAATTTCTCAAAGGCCAGGGCAATTTCATCAGGTTCCATAAGTGGATCTGGTCTATGCAGCAACAAAATATCTAGGTATTCAGTGCCAAGCCTTTTGAGTGAGCCTTCTACCGATTTAATAATATAATCTTTTGACGCATCATAACGACCTACCTCTTTATCATCTGCAAAACGAATGCAACACTTACTTTGTAAAATAATTTTTTCTCTAAGGGTAGAGTCTGTTTTAAATAATTGAGAAAATGTTTCTTCAGCTTTACCAAAAGTATAAATATCAGCATGATCGAAAAAGTTAATACCGACTGATAAAGCTGTTTCAACGACTTCATGGGTTAATTTCAGGTTTTCAGGGGTTACAGGATTATTATCCCATCCACCACCTAGTCCCATGCATCCATAGATAATTCGGCTACTTGTCGGAAATTTATTTTTTAGGGGGAATTTTTGTTGCATTGATTTACCTCAACAGATTGCCAAATGAATTGACTATTTTAACAAATAGTTAAAAGCAGCGCTTATCAAAGAAAAAAAAATAAGTTATGATGCGACATTACTTGATAAATACTCTTTGATAAATTACCTCAGATGATACATCAAGATGCCTCAAAATACACTTTAAAAGCATCACAAATACAAAGAATATTTAAGTTAAAGCAGCTTTAAAAGATAATTTAGACTCACCACTTAGCTAGGTATATAATTTTTATCTATTTATTGGTTAGATTATTAGGTAAATTATTTTTTCGTTTCATTTTTTTGTTTCATTTTTTTGTTTTATTTTGTCCTTACATTTCTCAATATGGCCTATTTCGATATGAGATTCAATACTTTTCGAAATAGCGCTATGAATATAAAGGTTTTTACTATGTTAATGATGATAAATGGAGAACCTTCTTCTCAAATCAATGCGTTGGATAGAGGGCTTAGCTATGGTGATGGCTGTTTTACTACAGCCCTTGTGTACCACCAAAAAATAATCTATTTTGATCATCACATAGCAAGACTACATAACGATACAGAAAGACTTTATTTTCCCGACATTTCTTGGGATATGTTATCTGAAAAAATCCTTGAAGAATCTTATTACCTTATCCATAAAGCCAAGGGGACTCCTATTGAAACACAAGGAGTTCTTAAAATTATTCTAACTCGAGGTGAAGGTACTAGAGGCTATAGCCCTTTAGGTTGCCAAAATATTAACAGAATTATTACCCTAAGCCACTACCCTACTCAATATGTTGATTGGCAAAAAATTGGAATTGATGTAGGTATAAGCAGTATAAACTTAGCACATCAACCGTTACTTGCTGGAATTAAACATCTCAATAGGCTTGAACAAGTTCTTATTAAAAGAGAACTCTCTTTGAGTAGTTATGATGACATGATTGTATTAGATCAAGAAAAGAACATAATAGAAGCTTCTGCAGCGAATATTTTTTGGCGAAAAGGCGATATTATTTTTACTCCAGACATCACTCAAGCTGGCATCAATGGGCTAATGAGGAATCGAGTCATTAGTCTTTTACAAGCCAGTGGATTTTGTGAACTAAAAATTGTCAAAGAACCTACTACTACATTACAAGAAGCTGATGAAATCATGTTATCGAGTGCATTAATGCCTCTCATTCCCATCAAGCGGCTTTATGTGAGTGATACGCAATATTGGGATTATTCACCACTGAAAAGAGAGGCTTGGCCTTATCTATTTACTCAACTATTAGAAGGCAAATAGTTGCTTAGCTAGAAGGCAAATAGTTGCTTAGCGTATAATTTTTGCGAATCAACTTGCTTCACATAGCTGAGAAAAGAGTTTATAACAAACTAGGGCTACTGACTAAAGGCAATCTTTTTACTAGGCCAAACTTAATTCCACCTGAGATATATTATTATATTCTTAGTCTGATTAGACAAAGATAAAGTGAGTTTGTTTCAAACAATGTATTATCCCAATATGAACCAAACAAATGACTGTGATGATCCTATATTACTAGAATGCTGCAATTGAGTACCTGCCAATAAGTGCCATTTTTAATGTTCAATTCCTTCTAGACTTATTTTAAAAGCTATGGAAAGTTTCGTGCTGTGCTTAAAGTTAAACTCAGTAAATGAAGGCTTAGCTTACGCAGTATGTTTGTTTTTAAATTCATTATAATCAATATAAATCTCTCACAGTAGATTGTTTCAATCTCCCTATATAGTAGGTATAATTTGCCTCATTGTCGTCAGATCTGCTCTGATATTAATCCGCTATACGCCCTAGGAACTGCCATGAAGAAAAAATTATTTGTTCTCTCTCTATTTGCTCTATTAGCAATCCTTGCAATTGCCAATATGACTTACCAAAATGTCAAACAACTGGCAGAGGAAAAGATTCTTATAAAAGAAGAACGCTTGTTCACTATTGAGCCTGGAACAGGTAGGGTCGCATTAGGTGAGCTGTTAGTCCAAGACAAAATTATGGACAGTGATAGTGCCCAATTTTTACAATGGCTACTTAGGCTTGAACCTGAGCTTGCAAAAATTAAAGCTGGTACTTTTCGTCTAATGCCAGGAATGAGCACGAGAGAAATGCTTATGCTTTTTGTTAGCGGCAAAGAGGCTCAATTCACCATACAATTTATAGAGGGGACTAGACTTTCGGATGCATTAGAAACCTTAAAAAAAGCACCTAATATCAAACATACATTAGAAGACTATTCTGACGATACTCTTAGGGCACTATTTGATATGGAGGGGTCTCTCTATCCCGAGGGGATGATTTATCCTGATACCTATAATTATACGTTTAATACGAGCGATAAAGAAATTCTATTAAGAGCGAATAGAGCTTTAAATAAAACCTTAGATGAGGCGTGGGAAAGCAGGCAAAAAGAGTTACCTTACAAAGATAAATATGAATTACTGATTATGGCATCCATCATAGAAAAAGAGACAGCAGTGTCGAGTGAACGCAATAAAGTGGCATCCGTTTTTGTCAATCGCTTAAATAAAAATATGCGTCTTCAAACAGATCCTACTGTCATTTACGGAATGGGATCTCAATATCAAGGAAATATTCGTAAAAAAGATTTAGAGACATCAACACCATACAATACTTATACTATAGAGGGATTACCTCCTACCCCTATAAGTCTTGTTGCTAAAGAATCTATCCAAGCTGCCGCAAATCCAGCCAATACAAACTATTTATATTTTGTAGCTGATGGCAAAGGTGGGCATGTATTTAATGAAAATTTACAAGCACATAACAAATCAGTAAGAGACTATCTAAAAACACTCAAAAACTGATTTTTTAAATCGATAAAAATACACAACACACGACAAATAACAAGGTTTACAATTATTATGACTACAGATGGCCAATTTTTCGTAGTAGAAGGACTGGAGGGTGCTGGTAAAACAAATGCCCAAGAGCAAATTAAACACTATTTACAAAACCGGGGAATTAAATCAAATCAAATCCTCTTTACTCGTGAACCCGGGGGAACTCCTTTAGCTGAAAAATTAAGAAATATATTTAAAGCTGATTTAGATGGGGAAGTTTTAACCAGAAAAGCTGAATTGCTTGTTCTGTATGCAGCTAGAATTCAATTAGTGGAAAATATTATTAAACCTGCTTTATTGCGCGGAGACTATGTTATTGGCGACCGTCATGACCTATCATCACAAGCTTATCAAGGTGCAGGAAGAGGGTTTGATGCAACGTTCATGTTAACATTAAAAACGTTAGTATTAGACTCATTCAAACCTCAATTAACTCTCTATCTAGACGTTACCCCTGAGATTGGGTTACAAAGAGCTAGAGTGCGCGGAGAATTAGACAGGATTGAAAAAGAAGATTTGGCATTTTTTAACCGTGTTCGAGAAGCCTATCTTGATTTTGCTCAAAAAGATCCATCAATTATTATAATTGATGCGACTCAACCCATTGAAAAAGTTAATCAAGAGATAAAAAAAGCATTAGACGTACATTTTGAGAATCACGAAAAAAAGTTTGACTATTGTAGGTAAACTCGTAACATAATAAGTACAATTATAAAATTTAATAAAAATCAAATAAACAATTATTTTTTAGATTAAAAAATCTCTGGTTATTTGCTAAGACATATCGAGTCATAAAGCATACTAAATTTCCACCTAATTGATCATATAATGGCCAATAATCCATGAAAAAAATTTTAAATTTATTACTACTAATCATCAGTTTTAATGTGTTTTCCTCTGATATATTTGGCTTAATAGTGAATGATGGTGAATCTAGTTACTTTTATTCTGATGTTCCAATATTAAATCAAGGTCAAATAATTTATTATCAGGAGAAAAAAAAACCTTGTTGCAATCAGTTTACCATTGAGGAAGATCAAAAAGGGATACTTACCGAGGAAATTATTAGCGATAACAAAGAAACTATGGACTATAATGAAAAGATATATCGATTCAATATTAAAAAAGAAATGGAGCATAATTCTGTTTTTTTAGCTTGGTCTTCCCCATCTTTTGCCTCCTTCGAAAATAATGTGATTTATATAAATAATAGCTTAATCTATTCTCTTTGTTTAACACCTGATGGCATATCAGTGGAACTTCAAGAAAACAAAGAAACATTAAAATCTTTTTATTATTACCTAGGATACGATATAGATCAAAATTGCTACCCAGAAGAACAAGGTATTGGGAATGGCACTCAAAATAATGCCAGTGCTCGAATGATTAATCAGCTTAAAAAGTCATCTGTAAAATTAAAACAAAATAAGACTGATTGGGTATACGAGAATCTCTTTATAGAATATTTGACATACAAAAAAACAGGTGATGGCAATTATAAGCAACTTAAAGATACCGAAAAAGACAATGCCTTTTTTGATTGGATTGTCGCGTCAATCTATTTTGTATTAGCAAATATTGAGTTAGATGAAAACGATAACTTAATAAAAAATTGTATCAAGTTAAAAGCGGAAAGATTTATGACATCAAGAACCTTTGGAAACGTTGTTAATTATAATAGTTATTGCATAGACAGTATCTCATTAGCAAATGAACAATTGATTATTAATTTTTATCTGAAAAATGACACCACTATTTACCCAGAAAAATATGCCTTATATTTAAAATACAAGCCAATAGATGATAGTGTGAGGCTTTATAGAGTGGCAATAGAATTATAGCAACTAATCCATAACCTATGGCAAATCATATGAAACTTATTATAATTAAATATTTTATATTGTTTTTTAGTATTTTATTTTCCTCTTTTATCTATTCAGCGGATAAGTGTGACGTATTAGATGATAAAGAATATGGAGAATCTCCTTATTTATATCAAAAAGTTAAACAATTAGAGCGTTTATATTTTTACTCACAACCAACAAATGAATCATGTAAAATCAAAGATTTATTTATTATCCACGGTGATACCGTAAACGCTTATGCTACTTATAACGAGTTTACATTTGTTGAATATACGTCAACAAAAGGAATAGTGACTTCGGGATGGGTAAAATCAGAAGGACTTGAATCAGATAAAATAATCACTCGTTTAGGTGAACCTATTAATAAAAATGATTTTATTATAAGAAATAATTACTATCATATCGCATTAGATGGCTTTTCAGGTATATTATTTGCCCCCGAATGGATTCAAGACTTAAATCGATGTGTTGATCTTGGTGTTGGTATTAATACTCCAGCAAATAAATTCAGTTATGATGATTTAGTTATTTATACTGTTTTGCAACACCCTATGATGCCTGAGTTAGGAGTAAATCAAATTAATGATTGTCATAGCTTAGAGACAGATAAGAGTAATACTATAATCGCAATTAAAATACTCACAAATCAGTATCAAACAGCTAGAGGCATTAGAATAGGAAGTTCAAAAGATGATTTATTTCAAGCTTATGCTCCAAAAGATTTAATTAAGCAATCAAATAATGAATGTTTCTCCGATATTTATAATGCGACTTGTTATGTTATTCATCACAGCAATAATATCATCCGATTTGTATTTAATGAGCAGGATAAAATTAGACTTATAGAGATGTCAATGTATCCTAACATGTTACCCCTATAAGTTTCACGAAAAATTAATCCGAAAAGATTTTTGTACCCTATGTCTTTATTGATAATAGTAGTACCAAGTTATTTATCTCAAAGTAACCCAATAGAACATCACATCTTGGTGTCAATCGGAAATCACTAAAATTAATCCACCAAATCAATTGAATACCAAAGGATTACCTTTGGTATTCAGAACTATTCTTCCAATCAGCACAGATAAGAAAATTTTTTTTGGAAAATTTGATTATTTTGGTTTATGGACCTATTTAAGGGCTTAAATACCAGTAATTTATCTATATGATTGTTAAAACAAGTAGGGGATTTAGTCAAGGATCGATTAACATAACAATAAACCTAGATAAAATTTATTTGGTCTAATAATCCTAGTTTAATTACGATTACAGGCGAATTTTATAAAAAATTACATCAAGTTTTCTTATTATTCGCAATGTGCGTAAGCGTCAAAATACCAATTATCCCCATCAACTACTAATTGTCTTTGCGTGAGCCCTTCTTCCATTGAAGGCATCAACTCAACTTGACCTTTAGCGACAAAATAAAGCGGTGCTTCAGGTGCCGAACGATGTAATTCATAAGCAAGCTGCATCTTAGGATTAACGCCCACAGGCAGTGCTGCTTGAGAACCACATTCTCTTAAAATAGCAGCATCAGCAAAATAGACAAACTCACCTCTGAACTCTCTTTTTTGACCACATTCAGGACAAGGATTAACCACCTTTTTAGGTGCATCTAAAACCGCTGAGCTTTCGCTCTTTTGTTCATCCAGTTGATATTTTACGCCATCACCTGACTCAGAAGCTTGTTCATTAGCCAAGTTTTGACAACCCATTAATAGTGTGCTTAGTAAAAACAGTAAACTTATATTAAACTTTGGAAATTTTTTCATCAAATTGGTCCTCAAACTATTATCTACTCAAATTCATCTAATTTAGAATTCCTTGTCGATATTTTATATCATTCAGGAACCACAATGCCTATATAAGGCAAATGCCTATAATGTTCAGCATAGTCTATACCATAACCCACGACGAATTGATCTTCAATGGTGAACCCTGACCATTTAGCTCGAACTTCAGTTTCACGTCTAGCTGGTTTATCAAGTAAAGTACAAATTTCAATTGAAGCAGGTTGACGCAAACTTAAGATTTGAGTGACTTTACTTAGGGTATTACCCGAATCTATGATGTCTTCAATAATCAGGACATGTTTACCTGCAATATCCTCCTCTAAATCTTTGAGTATTTTAACATCGCCACTACTCATGGTCGCTGAGCCATAACTAGATGCAGTCATAAAATCAATGGTATGAGGGCAAGTAATTTTTCTAGATAAATCAGCCATAAACATATAGGAGCCACGTAATAGCCCAATTAAAATTAATGGATGAGTTGAGTTCTTTTGTAAAGTAGCGTAATAAGTCGATATATTATCACCTAATTGCTTAACGCAAGCGGCGAGTGAGTTTTCATCAATTAGAATATCAACGTGATGCTTTATCATTTTTTCTATCTATTCCATTAGGTAAAAGAGTGGTTATACAGTAAACGCACTTAAACGCGTTCAACAAAATTTTTTAGCAATTGGCTACCCACCTTACCGGATCGTTCAGGGTGGAACTGCACGCCAATGAAATTATTTTGCATAATAGCAGCGCTGAATTGATTACCATAGAGGGTTTTAGCCAGTGTATATCCCCCAATAGGCACGGCATAGCTATGCACAAAATAAAAATAGGCTTCTTGTGATATACCAAAAAATAAAGGATGATCTTCTACAGGGATGACTTGATTCCATCCACAATGAGGGACTGGTAACCCATTAGGTTCCATCAATAAAGTATCTGCTTTGATCTTGTTGAGCAAAGTGACACCGGACGTCTCTTGACTAAAAGATGTCAAAAGTTGCATACCAAGACATATACCAAGAACAGGCTGTGTTAATGCCCCAATGACTTCGATTAATTCCCTTTGTTTCAGCTCCATCATGGCGGCCTTGGCAGTACCTACTCCAGGGAGTAATACTTTATCTGCTTTACGGATAGTATCTGGATTATCCGTTATTAATGCATCAATACCAAGGCGTTGAAATGCAAAGTTTACCGAAGTTAAATTAGCGCAACCAGTATTGACAATAACCAGATTGGGTTGACTCCTCATTAAAGCACTCCCTTAGAACTCGGTAATACGTCCCCTTCGACTCTAATCGCTTGGCGAAGTGTACGTCCAAAAACTTTAAATAAGCTTTCAGCTCTATGATGATCATTTTTACCTTTGGTTTTAATGTGTAAAGTACTCATCATTGCGTAAGAGATAGAACGGAAAAAATGTTCAATCATTTCAGTAGTTAAATCGCCTACTTTTTGATGTTTAAATTCAGCCTTATACTCACAATGAGGACGTCCTGAAATATCAAGCGCACAACGCGCTAGGCATTCGTCCATAGGAAGGACAAAACCAAAACGAGCAATGCCTCTTTTATCTCCCAACGCCTTTAACAATGCTTCACCTAAAGCAAGACCGGTATCTTCAACAGTATGATGATCGTCAATGAATAAATCTCCCTCAACATTAACATTGAGCCTAAACCCACCATGAGTACAAATTTGGTCTAACATATGATCAAAAAAACCAATACCTGTTTTAATTTGGTTATCACCTTCTTTATCCAACCAAACCTTGACATCAATCGCAGTCTCTTTCGTCACTCGTCTCACATGTGCATGTCGATTTCTAGCCGTTAATTGCTCCGCAATTTTATCCCAATTCATATCTGTGGGGGCATATTTAATGCCAGAGATACTGAGATTTAATGCGAGTTCAACATCGGTCTCTCTATCACCTATGACATAAGAATGATCTTTATCAATAATGCGATCTACTTTTTCTATCTCATTTAACCATTGATCGACTAATAAAGATTTAGGTTTGCGACAAGCACAATCATCTTCAGGTTTATGGGGGCATATCAATACAGTCTCAAAGTAAATACCTTGTGACTCAAAAATTTGCATCATTAACTGATGAGGAGGTTCAAAATCTTCCCTTGGAAAACTCTCTGTGCCTAAGCCATCTTGGTTCGTTACCATTACAAACTTATATCCATCCTTTTGCAGTTTAAGTAAGGCTGGGATAACGTGAGGTTCCAACGCTAATTTTTCTAATTTATCTACTTGAAAATCAATTGGAGGTTCACTAATAAGTGTTCCGTCACGATCGATAAAAAGTATTTTTTCCATTTTTTTTGCAGGGTTAAGAGGTGTTGTTGAGGACATGTCTACTCCAAAGTGAAATTGATGCCTTAATGTTGAAAAGTTTAGCCAATTTAATTTATATGGGTATCTTACATTTACATAAGAGTGAATTACTATAAATAATACCTTTTTTAGCCCGGTGATACCATCAAAAAATGTATTATTCCTTAAGATGGTTCGCAATTTTAGTTAATTGCCTCATTAAATATGCTTGTTACTTGCTATGTACCCTTGAAAAAATATTTTTTGCCCTTATTAAAGAGCAAGATTAGCTTTATTTTGAAAAATACTGTACAAATAACCCCACTTACTAACAATAATACATTTTTTCCAACGGAAATATCTCTGTGGCAAAAAACAAACAATTCAAAAGGAGTATTTATGAGTATGCAAGAAAAAGAAACCAGAGGCTTCCAATCAGAAGTTAAGCAATTACTACATTTAATGATTCATTCACTCTATTCCAACAAAGAAATATTTTTGCGGGAACTCATTTCAAATGCGTCTGATGCGGCGGATAAATTAAGATTCAAGGCACTATCTCAATCAGATTTGTACGAAGGTGATGGTGAACTTAGAGTACGTATATCATTTGATAAAGAAGCTCGTACAATCACACTTGATGACAATGGGATTGGTATGACACGTGATGAAGTCATTGAAAATTTAGGTACAATTGCCAAATCAGGCACAAAAGCCTTTTTAGAATCAATGGGTGCAGATTCAGCTAAAGATAGCCAGTTGATAGGTCAATTTGGTGTTGGTTTTTACTCTGCATTCATAGTGGCAGATAAGGTGACCGTTAGAACTCGTAAAGCTGGTTTACCTGCAAGTGAGGCAGTTTTTTGGGAATCTGAAGGAGAGGGTGAATATACAGTCGCAGGTATAGAAAAAGAGAATAGAGGTACTGAAATCACCTTACATTTAAGAGCCGATGAAGATGAACTACTCAGTGAATGGCGATTACGTTCAATCATCAGTAAATATTCAGACCACATTGCTTTACCTGTTGAACTACAAGTAGAAAAAACAGAAGCACCCGAAAATGAAGAAGAAGAGCCAACAACCACTGTAACCTTTGAAAAAATCAACAAAGCACAAGCATTATGGACTCGTAATAAAGGTGACATTACTGATGAGGAATATCATGAGTTCTATAAGCATATCTCACATGATTTTGCCAATCCTCTGACTTGGAGTCATAATCGTGTTGAAGGAAAACAAGAATATACCAGTTTATTGTTTGTTCCCTCTAAAGCACCTTGGGATTTATTTAATCGTGAGCATAAACGAGGCCTTAAACTCTATGTACAACGCGTATTTATCATGGATGATGCTGAACAATTTATGCCAAACTATTTACGTTTCATGCGCGGCCTTATTGATTCAAATGATTTACCACTTAATGTATCCCGTGAAATATTACAAGATAATAAAGTTACTCAATCTTTGCGTGGTGCATTAACAAAACGTTCGTTACAGATGCTTGAAAAATTGGCTAAGGATGATGCAGCAGCTTACCAAACATTCTTTAAAGAGTTTGGTTTAGTGTTAAAAGAAGGACCAGCAGAAGATCCTTCCAATCAAGCCGCTATTGGTAAGTTACTAAGATTCGCTTCAACTAATACTGAGTCATCTGAACCGACAGTCAGTTTAGATGACTACATAAGTCGTATGAAAGAAGGACAGGATAAAATTTACTATATAACAGCAGATAGCTATGCTGCGGCTAAAAGTAGCCCTCACTTAGAGTTATTTAATAAAAAAGGAATTGAGGTCCTTCTATTATCAGATCGCATTGATGAGTGGATGATGAGCTACTTTACTGAATATGAAGAGAAGCCGTTCCAATCTATCAGTAAGGCAGATGAATCACTCGATAAACTTGCTGAACAGACTGAAGAACAAAAAGAAGCTGAAAAAGCATTAGAGCCAGTTGTAGACAGAGTAAAAACTTATTTAAAAGATCGTGTCAAGGATGTAAAACTGACTCACCGTCTAACTGATACTCCAGCAATCGTTTCTACTGATGCAGATGAAATGTCTACACAAATGGCAAAACTGTTTGCAGCTGCAGGGCAAGCGGCTCCAGAAGTCAAATATATTTTCTCGTTAAATCCAGATCATCCTCTAGTGAAACGTCTAAGTGATGAAAAAGACGAAGATAAATTTGCTCAATGGGTCGAGTTATTACTAGAACAATCCTTATTAGCTGAAAAAGGCTCGCTAGAAGATCCTAACGAGTTTATAAAGCGCCTTAATAAATTACTCATAGGCTAACTCCTTTCCTCCCCTAAATGAAAAGTAAACTATTTAGGGGAGTTTATATCCTTCTTTTTTAGCATAAATATATATTTATAGTTGAAAGTTATAGGGTTTATGCACTCAGCATATTGTATGTTTTCACGGCGTAACCGACTCTATGATATTATACTTCGCAATCTATTTAGTAGGTTTTTGATGCTTGTGTATGTATCTTTTTTTGTTTAATTCTTTATTAATTAATTCCAGGTTTTCCCCACCATTTTTAACTTAATCAACAAGAATCACATCGCTATCATTTCCATCTATTTGAAGCTGTATTTTTTTATCTTAATTTAGCATTTTATTCATTAGATTGCTTTTGACTTTCAATTCTGTCTATCGGCTTTATTTGTAATGTTTACTTTTGCTGCCCCCCCTTAACCGTTGTAATTTGTTATTGATCTTGGTATGAATAGCTTCTGTGGTTTGGGGAATAGTTGCACCATCTAGTATTAGTGTATTGTTTCTTAATTAGGTTATGGATAGCCATTGGATATAAGTAAGCTATTGCTATTCCCGCAACATCATTTAACACTGTATAAGTTGGATTATAAAAGCAGGCTCATAATAGACATAAATAGTGTGATTTATATCCTATCTAGATTATTAATCGTATTAAAAGAGAGCATTATTAAATTAATTATAAAATTACTTTTTAAAACAGTTAAGTATAACTTATCCATTTAAAGTTTGAACAATTGATAGATATAATAATTACTTTGATTTTACTCTATAGTTTAACTATTAATTAAAAATTAGAGCCATTTACTACATGCAAAAAAAAACTGCATGATTTCTCATGCAGTTATTATTCTTTTATGGCAGGGGCGGAGAGACTCGAACTCACAACTCCCGGTTTTGGAGACCGGTGCTCTACCAATTGAACTACGCCCCTAAATAGTGGCGGAACGGACGGGACTCGAACCCGCGACCCCCTGCGTGACAGGCAGGTATTCTAACCAACTGAACTACCGCTCCAATTTTTTTACTTCTTAATATTACACATAAGTAATATTTCACAACGTATTTGGTGCCTGGCGGTGACCTACTCTCACATGGGGAAACCCCACACTACCATCGGCGCAGTTGCGTTTCACTTCTGAGTTCGGTATGGAATCAGGTGGGTCCACAACGCTATTGCCGCCAAGCAATTCTGTTGCTCTTAATTAGAATAAGCTATTCTTTGTGTATCACGCTTCGCATGACACCACTCTCTGTTTAAACACTTTAGTCTCTCTATTCGAGAACACCAAAACAACTTCGGCGTTGTAAGGTTAAGCCTCTCGGGCAATTAGTA
>NZ_JBHLXE010000106.1:0-683 GCF_042432445.1 Thorsellia kenyensis
ATAAGTTGTTGTTTTTTATTTATTTAAGTGATTAATTTTGGTATAATTACACCTATGAAAAATCAAGCGAAATCATTCAATATAGAGGAAATTAAGCAACTCGATAAAGAGCAGCTGATTGCGCTCGTGGTTGATTTATTCAAACGCTACAACTTTGCTGAAGAAAAACTTAAAGCAATGATGATGAGAACATTTGCCCGTAAAAGTGAAGTGAATGATAAGCAATTCAATCTATTTACAGAAGAAGAGTTTTCTGAACTCGCTTCTTTTATTGAAAGCACTCACTCATGTGACTCTACTGAAGCTACTCTAGGCACATCTGAGGATGCGCCAGCAAAAGCTGAGTCGAGTACTCCCCCAAAAAAATCACGTGGTCGTAAAGTCATCAATCCCGATTTACCAAGGGAAGAACGCATTATTGATTTAGAGGATAAAACCTGTAAAACATGTTCTAGTGAAATGACGGCTATGGGTGAAGCAATTTCTGAAAAAGTTGATTTTATTCCCGCTAAAATTGTTGTCATTCGTACTAAGCGCATTAAGTACACCTGCACTTGCTGTCAAACTTTAGTTGCAGCGCCTATGCCTGCAGAAATCATTGATAAAGGCATTCCAAGTGATAACCTGCTTGCTGAGATTGTTGCTAAAAAATTCATTTACCACTTGCCTCTTTATAGGCAGCA
>NZ_JBHLXE010000107.1:0-33293 GCF_042432445.1 Thorsellia kenyensis
TTATATGGTTGTACAGCTAAATAAACCCAAATTGATTAATTTATGACCTTAAGTACTTACAAATGAATGTAAATAAAGGTTCAGGTTTTTGTATTACTAAACATCCACTCAATAGGCATTGGAATAATATCAGCATCTGCAACTTGAAGTAACTTCAGTATAAAAATAAGCGAAATTAGACGTCACAATAAAAAAACAAAGCCTTAAAAGATGCCACTCATGTAAGTCTATAAGCTCATCTCTAATGATTTTGGTATTTAATGACCTTATAAGAAAGTGAAAAAACTTGATTAAGAAACCATAAAAGTTCTTTATCAATAATATTTGTACATGACTTTAATTAAGTCGAAATTAGTTTGAATGAAAATACAAATCACTTTTTGAAAAAAATATACCCAAACATAAAAATTTAAGTGATACTTACCAGTAAAAAATTATACGCTTATCAAAATGTATTTAATTGTAGACTTTTTAAATACCTAGAATTTTAAACGTCCTTTCACATTGAATTAAGATAGCAATTTTCTTTTAGCTTGTAGGAGATAATTTCGCTAAAATTCACATTGAACTTAAAATCTCCATTCATTAAATTGATTTCTTAAATGTGACTTCCCCAATAAACTTGAATATCTATTTTTTTAGGGATTAAATGTCCAGCAATTCTTTTTCATTGCTTATAATTTATGCTGGTAATAGATATTTCTCTCGCTTTAAAAGGTTAGGTGCTATAATTAGACTTATTAGTAATAATTCAAGCGAGTGGTTTTGTGTTTTTTAATTTAATCTATTTAAAATGGTTTCATAAAGATGGTAAATCGTAAAGAAGAGAGTTTTGTTATTGGGCAACGCTGGGTAAATGAAGCGGAAATTGATTTGGGTTTAGGTACTTTGATTGCAACAGATACGAGAACCGTAACCTTATTTTTTAATCAAATTAATGAGCAACGCATATACGCTAAAGCTCATTCACCACTTGTCAGAGTTATTTATAGTATAGGAGATACTGTCTATCACCAAGAGGGATGGCAGTTGACTATTGAAAGAATTGAAACACAAGAAGGAATAATCACTTACCTTGGCAATTGTCCTGTAACGAATGAATTCAAAAGTTTTATAGAAACTTTCCTAGATAGCAATAAAGCTTTTAATAAACCTCAAGACAGACTCTATGCAGGTCAGTTTAGTAAATCAAAGCATTTTACTTTAAGATATGAAGCTCGAAATCATATATTTAACCGCTTAAAATCACCTTGGCAAGGTCTTAGCAGTATTCGTGCCACCTTAATTCCACATCAAATTCATATTGCTAATCAAGTAAGTCAACGTCAATCCCCTAGAGTGCTTCTTGCAGATGAAGTTGGGTTAGGAAAAACAATAGAGGCTGGTTTAATAATCCATCAAATGATATTAACTGGCCAGACAGAAAGAGTTTTAATTGTAGTACCTGAAACTCTTCAATACCAATGGCTTGTCGAAATGTTGAGGCGTTTCAATTTAAGGTTTTCACTCTTTAATAAAGATAGATACGAAGGTGGATTACTTGATGATGCTAATCCCTTTGAAACTGAACAACTTATTATATGTTCATTAGATTTTTTGACTAAAGATAATATTGATACTACAAAATTAATTAATGCTAAATGGGATATGCTGGTTGTAGATGAGGCGCACCACTTAGCATGGAAACCAGATGGGGCAAGCAGTGAGTATCAAATTATCGAAGATCTCGCTAAAATAATTCCTAGCGTTTTATTACTTACAGCGACACCTGAGCAACTAGGACTTACTGGTCATTTTGCTAGATTACGACTTCTAGATAACCACCGCTTTCATGATTACAATGCCTTTATTGAGGAGCAAAAAAATTACGAACAGGTTGCTGATGCTGTTGCTTCTCTTTTAGCTAATAAAAAATTAACCGAAAATGAAAAAAATGCAATTCAAACCCTCATCTCAGATGAGGATACTACGGATCTATTATCACAATGTGATGAAGGCAAAGAAAATGCTAAATCCACCATCATTAATATGCTCTTAGACAGACATGGAACAAGTCGATTACTTTTTAGAAATACTAGACAAGCAATTAAAGGTTTTCCTAAAAGGGAACTTATTGCCATCCCACTTCCTCTTCCCAAGGAATATTCTACAGCAATAAAAGTTCATGGTGCATTTAATAAAAATCAGTCTAAAGAAAAGAAAGTTTTAGACTTACTTTATCCCGAAAATATTTATCATGCTGTTGGGGGGGATGATGTTATATGGTGGCACTTCGATCCTCGAGTAGATTGGTTACTCAATACACTTGATACTACTGACGATAAGATGCTGATAATATGCGCACATAGAACTACCGCAATACAATTAGAACAGGCCCTTAGAGAACGAGAAGGAATTCGTTCTGCAGTATTCCATGAAGGACTATCAATTATTGAAAGAGACAGAGCGGCTGCATATTTTGCTGATATAGAAGATGGAGCACAAGTCTTAATTTGTTCTGAAATTGGTTCAGAGGGACGAAACTTCCAATTTGCTCATAAAATCATTATGTTTGATTTGCCTTTTAATCCAGATCTTCTCGAACAGCGTATTGGACGACTAGATAGGATTGGGCAGCAGCATGACATAAAGATTTATGTTCCTTATTTGGAAAATACGGCACAATCCATATTAATGCAATGGTACCACTTAGCATTAAATGCATTTGAGCAAACCTGTCCAACTGGTAGAGCTATTTATGACCAATATAATGATATGCTTCATGATGTATTACTTTCACAAGATACAGAAAGCGAAACTTTTCATAAACTTATAGAGCAGTGCAAAATAACTCACGCTGAAATGAAAGCAATTTTAGAAAAAGGAAGAGATAAATTACTTGAACTAAATTCTAATGGTGGAAAAGCAGCTGTTTCTCTAGTGGAAGAGTTAATACATGACGCGCAGGCGGCTCAACTAGAATCATTTGGGCTAGAGTTATTCGAATTAATTGGTCTACAATATGACGAAAGAGATGATGACTTATGGGTCATTTCACCATCTGAACATATGCTTATTCCTGACTTTCCAGGATTAGAGGATGATGGCAGTCTAGTGACATTTCAGCGAGAAAAAGCACTTGTTCGTGAAGATGCTCAATTTTTGACTTGGGAGCACCCTTTTATCAGAAATGGATTGGATACGGTACTGGCTGGTGATTCAGGAAGTACAGCTATGGCAGCATTGGTCAATCCCAAAATGCCTATTGGTTCTTTTTTTGTGGAATGTATTTTTGTAGTTGAAACACAATCCCCTAGGTACTTACAATTAACTCGTTTCATGCCCCCTACTCCAATTCGGTTACTCATTGATATGCATGGTCAATCTATTCAAGACTCCGTTCCTTTTGCCGCACTCAATAAAAAATTGAAACCTATCAACAGAAAAACTGCGCAAAAATTTATTAAAGTTATTCAAAATCAGATTAAGCCATTAGTTTCAAAAGCCGAAGATTTGTCAAATGAAAAATTACCTCTGATCATAGAATCGGCAACTAATGAGGCTAAATTAGCGCTTAATCTTGAAATTAATCGTTTAGAAGCTTTATCCAAAATTAATAAAACAGTTAGAGAAGATGAAATTGAAACGCTTAAGTCCCATAAATCACTTATTCTTTCACACTTAAATGAAGCGAATATACGTCTTGATGCAATTAGAGTGATTGTTGTAACTCATGAATAAATTAAGGTGATAGAATTGTGAAAAAAAACAAATTTGCTCATGCTACACCTTCATTGGCACCCAAAATGGAGGAATATAATCCTCCATTAGAGCCCTATTTAAATATCATGTATGCAGACGATCATATTATAGTAGTAGATAAACCTAGTGGGTTACTGTCTGTACCTGGCAGATTAGATATTCATCAAGACAGTATTATTTATAGAATACTTAAGCGTTTTTCATTTGCTGAATCTGTACATAGGTTAGACATGGCGACAAGCGGCATCATGGTCGTTGCTTTGACTAAAGATGCAGAAAGTGAATTAAAACGACAATTTAGGGAGAGAGAAACTGATAAATCTTACATAGCAAGAGTTGATGGACTAATAGATGAACAATCAGGAAAGATTGATCTCCCACTTATTTGTGATTGGCACTATCGGCCTATGCAAAAAGTATGTTTTGAAACAGGAAAAAAAGCAACCACTCTTTTTAATGTAATAAAGAGAAATAAAGACAATACAACAGATGTATTATTAAAACCAATCACGGGTAGATCGCATCAATTGAGAGTCCACATGATGTCGATTGGACATCCTATATTAGGGGATAAATTCTACGCTTCTGAATCTGCCAAAAAAAAATCAGTAAGACTATTATTGCACGCATATGAACTTTCAATCATTCACCCAGCCAATAAGACCCCCATTACATTTAGGGCAAACGTTCCGTTTTAATCTTTTTATCTGCTGCAAATTCAAAACTTACCAATTAGCGAAATAATCAGCTTTTTATTTAGTTTTGAATTATTGCTATACTGGCATTATACAAAATAAAAAAATCTAATTTATCATTCGTAATCTTACTTTTATGTAATCACGTTAGCTTTCGCTTTTTTCTAATTCTTATAGTGTTTGTTTCAGCTTATTTGCCGTTGCTATTTTTAAGCATGTGTATGAATTAGATACTAGGAAAAACTTTAAAAATCAATTTGCTGAAAAAAAGAAATCAGGCAGCACCAAAAATTATGTTATTCCCCATAAACATAAGGGGTTACACCTTCCGTGCGTTTTGAATCGAAAAAAACAATTTCTCCAAGAGGTGATATCAATTAAAACCTAATTAATCAAACCCTTGGATTCATTAAACTTTCAGGAGAAAGAATTATCACAAGTTTAAGTTAAACGAGAGAGCCCCATTTTTTAACCACAAGAGTGATACCTTCAACAGCAACAACTATAACTTCCTCACCTGCAACTAAATTTTCGTCACTACTTACACGCCAACTTGAGTCTCCGAATTGTGCTCTACCCAGCCCTATATGGATATCCTCAGTAAGAATCCCCCGCTTATTAATTAACTGATGACTTCTTTCATTTAAAGAAGAGTATTGCTCATTTGCTCTTCTTTTTTTATAGCCTAACCACCATAAATAGGTATTAATAACTAATACGACCGAATAGATAATCCATTGCGTTGAAAAAGATAGATCTACGGGAAGCAAAAAAATTACTATTCCCATCAAAATCGAGGCTAGACCCGTCCATAAAAAAAAACCACTAGTCCCCAACATTTCTAAAAGCAGAAAAATCAATCCCATTGCCAACCAGAGATAATAATAATTATCTAAACCAATTACAGTTATCCAATCCATTTTAAAATCCTTAAATATCATGTTATCACTATTTCATAATGCGATAGCACATGCACACAAGCAGTTAAAAATTATTATCAATGTTTAAATATTAAATAATTCCAAATAGCTTATTTCGTTAAAACCAACAGCAACTTTTATTAAACTCTCGTCATCATATATGCATAAAATAGGCCTTTTCATCAACTTAGGATACATTCGTAAAAGTGGAATTACTTTTTCTACTGAACTTGCATTTTCACGATTGATGGCATCAAGTGCTCTCCATGTCGTGCTTTTTTTATTTACAAATTCCTCTAATCCGATTTTATCGATAATATCAAGATACCACTTATCGTCAAACGTCGCTTTCGTATAATCTATAAACTCAAAAACTTTTTCATGCTCAGAAAGCCAATTTTGAGCTTTTTTTACCTTATCGCAGTTTTTTATTCCAAAAACTTTAATGTTGTTAATTGACATATAAAATTGCTCTTAATAAATACAAAATATATTAATTAGAAAAGAAGTTTTCTATTTTTTAGCAAACCATTTTACCTATAATAAATATTTATCACAACCCTTTAAATTTAAACGATCCTACTTAAAATATTGTTAAAATTTTAAGTAGAAAAATCTTAATTGAATTACATCCTACACTCTAATTTCCCCAATTGAAATCTTCAATAATAAATAATTTCTCTGACAGTAATAAAATCAATTTTAATACAAACTTATTCAGGTTTACGAGTTCTTGATAGCTTTTGTTAGTCTTGTATTAGTCTAGCTACTTTATGTAAATGATGTTCGATAAAACGTTTCTTTGATATATTTATGATGAAAAACTAAAGAACTCGAAGAAGAAAATTCCGCATTTTAAATGGCACACTATAAGTTTTTTGAAGTCTGGGATTACAATAGGCATTTAAGGAATACAACCAAACTCATCTTAAATTAACAAATTATCAAAAAATTCTTTAAACGGCATTTAAAATAGCAAAAGACGGAATCATATATCTACAAAATTCGGTATTGAATATTGCTTCTGTGTTGAGTTTTATTAGGATTTTAATAAAATTCAGAACTGAGGGACAACAGAAAAAATTAGGATGTTTACTCTTTTTCTATTTCTAAATTAAAGCTAAGAGACTAAAATTTCAATCATAGGTAGTTTATTTATTATAATTTACGATTGTAACTCTATCGATAAATAGCATTTTTCTTTTAATTGAACCTCATGTTCCTCTTCCTCCGGGTTATATTCTGTTGCCTCTCTTTTTTTTCTTTTAATCGGATGAACAGTCAAATAAATTATTCCGCTTTTATCAATAAACAGGGTTGGATTTCTCGCTGGATTTTTCTCTTCACGATAAGAAGTAAATTTAATAGTAGCATTATATTCAGCTGGATACGCTCGGTCATCACCGTAGCCATAAGCGACTAAACTTAATCCAAAAGCGTTCTCATAAATTTGTTTTAACTTTTTGGATTCATCTAGCTTAAATACGCTCACATAGGTACCACTAAAAAATTCTACAGTAGCAAATGAAAAAAACAATGGCAATTTCGGATGCTTTAGGGTTGGGCCAGGTAATACTGCTATCAATTCACCATCTAACTTTGAATATAAACGAAAATCTGACGTTTCCATTAGAGAAAGTTCAAAAAGATAAGCATCTAATTCCGAAAACATACCAACTAAAAAATGTGCATAATCCGAATCTGTTCCCACGTTGATATTATTAAAAACTAATTTTTCGCCATTTTCTAATGGTACCTCAAAAGTTCCATTTTGTTCTCCTTGTACATCAACCACTTCAAACCAACTTGGTAAGGGTTCAGCAGCATCATATTCTTCTTGCGTAATTTGCTTAATTTTAAATCCATCCATTGTTAATAATTCATTATCGGGTTTAAAATTTGTATTTAAACCACAAGATTTTATTTCATCATTTTTTGCATTGACATTTAAAGACCCTAAAAAAACGATTAAAAACAACAAACAAGTAATTTTTTTCATAACTAGAATGCTTTTCCTAAAAATTTAAATAGCAACAACATAAAAAAACGAGGATACAAAGATAATTCGATATTACATACTCATTTTTTGGTAAATTTAAGAAGAAGAGACATAAATTACAACTAATTAAGAGAATAAACTAATTAATTGTAAAGTAAGACGCTCAGCGTAAAGATTATATAATCTATGGACAATTGAAATAGATGACTGATTAAATTAAATAATTGATAAATATGGAATACCTGTAAGAACAAGAGGTTCAATAAGAACTCTACATAAAGAAACATCAATATGATTGTGGCTATCAGTAAATTATAAACATTTGACAGAATAGTAGGAATTTAATCATTTTTTACCAAATATTAGTTTCGCTTATTTTTAAAACTATGCCCTAGCTGTCAATTTACCAAAATAAGTAAAAATACTAATCTATAAATAATCAATATAAAAACAATCATATTTAACGATAAGTAAAATACTAACAAATTTATGTTAAAAAAACAATCTTCCTATTTTTTTTAATCATTGCTAAAAGTGTACTGACATATGCTTGTATATTCCCAAACAATAAAGCAACTTCGGTATCTATATACTTATTAGAGTGATTAAAGTACTCATTTTTACGAATCTACGATTGATAAATTTTAGTTTAAATAAAAAATTGCTTACATCAACAATTGATATAAGCAATTTTTATACTAACACTTTTAATATTATTGTACTTATTCCGTTGCCGCGGCTTCCTGAGCTTGTTTAGCTGCTTCTGCCTCAGCTGCTAAACGGGCTGCTTCTGCCTCTGCAGCTTGACGTTCTGCTTCAGCAATTGCAGCTTGTTCTTGTGCTATTCTCTGAGACTCAGCTGCCTGTTCTTGCGCTATTCGTTGTGCTTCCTGTGCTTGGCGTTGAGCTTCTTGATTTGCAGCTTGCTCTTGCGCTCTTCTCTGTGCTTCAGCTTCCTGCGCTTGACGTTGAGCCTCTTGATTTGCTGCTTGCTCTTGCGCTCTTCTCTGTGCTTCTGCTTCCTGCGCTTGGCGTTGAGCCTCTTGATTTGCAGCTTGCTCTTGCGCTATTCTCTGTGCTTCTGCTTCCTGCGCTTGGCGCTGAGCTTCTTCGTTTGCAGCTTGCTCTTGCGCTATTCGCTGAGCTTCTGCTTCCTGCGCTTGGCGTTGAGCCTCTTCGTTTGCAGCTTGCTCTTGCGCTATTCGCTGAGCTTCTGCTTCCTGCGCTTGGCGTTGAGCCTCTTCATTTGCAGCTTGTTCTTGCGCTAATCTCTGTGCCTCTGCCTCTTGAGATTGAGTTAAAGCACCATTTTTCAAATCATTTTCTTGTTCTAAGGGTACGTCTTCCTTAGGAACAAGTACCGGATCAATTGATGGAGTGTTACTAGGTTGATCGATTATTTCTACGGGTGGTTCTGTTTTACCAACTAATTCTTCATTATCGGGCTTAGTCTCTACTTCATTTTTTGGAACTAATGGATTAGTAGCATTTGGCACATTTAAATTTTCATTCTGATTTTTATTTTTTAAATCTTCTAGCTCTTTTTCTTTTGCATCATTTAATTCTTTTCGTAATTCAATCTCTCTTTTCTGCAATTCAATTTTTTTCTTCTCTAATTCCTTATTTATTCTTTCAAGTTCTTTTTTATCATTGATATATTTTTTTCTATCCTGTTCTGCTTGTTTTTCAATTTGACGTTTTTCAAGTGCTACCATATAGGAACTATAAGTTAGACCAGCACTAGATATTATATTATTCGGGGACGCACTATTACTATAGCTAGGTGTTGAACTGTAGCTTGGTGTAGAACTGTAATTTGGTGTAGAACTGTAATTTGGTGTAGAGGTGTATGCTTGATATTGGCGAGCATTACACATTCTTACCTCATCATTTGTTAATAAGCTTAAATTGAAATTTGGACTGTCAATGTCACTGTATTCACATTTATCAAATCCAGAAGTAGAAGTATATGCTGCACACCCTGTTAAAAAAAATGACAGCAGGACTGTTGACTGTAATACTCTCTTATTGATAATAATATTTTTATTGATTACATTTTTCATAATTGCTCCTTGGTTGTTTGATAGCAATATTGATTATGCAAAAAACATGCCAACTACCATAAGCAATTGATTAAAATCCTATTTATTTAAGTTAATTTATTTTTATTTACATAAATAAGTATTTCTGTGTAATTTCTTACACTGTAAACGTGAATCTGTTGCAATATTACGACACTAATAATCAACTTATACTTATTCAATGTAAAACAATGATTTAAATGTCTCTCTTTGGTGACACTACATTATAATTTGATTCTAACTTTACTTTATAGTTTAGCAAAGCTTTAGTAACAAACATGCTATTTTACTTATTTTTCAATCATACTAAATGGGCTGTTTTTGCATCCCTTATGAATTCTATTGCTATTTTTAATGTCTAGGCTGATAATTACATTCAATAAGTATTTTTTTTGTGAGTGTTTAACTCAATGTTATCTATAGTATTTAAAAGATCAATAAATAGATATTTATATGTCACTAAATCCTAATTAATTTTCTCAAACTCCATCTTGGATTTTTACAGACAAGCACTTCAATACTAAATTTAAAAGTGAATTGTTTTCACTATAAATTGCATTCATTTATGTTATTTAATATGATGTCTCTTTAATCAATTTTTTAAATGGTTCTTTAAAATGAGTAATTCTTCTAATTTTTGGTACGTTTACATCATCAGGGACAAGTTAAATAGACTCTACACTGGTATTAGTAACGACGTTTTAAAACGCTATTGCGCACATAAAGAGGGTCGCGGTTCAAAATTTCTAAAAGGTATGCAACCTATTGAATTGGTTTACTGCTCTGAACCACTTGGTAAAATTGAAGCTGCTCAGTATGAATATAAAATAAAAAAACTAACTAAAAAAACTAAAGAACAAATTATCCTTAATAAAACTGATATTTCACAGTTTTTTAAATAATTTATTCTTTATAATGGCATATATCTTACCCACTATTTCAATTAGAAGGACTCTGTTTTGAGCAAATTAGACACTTTAAAATATGATTTAGTTATTGTTGGTGCAGGAATGATTGGTGCAACACAAGCTATTGCCTTAAGTAAGTTAGGTCTTAAAATTGCACTTATAGAAAAAAATCACTTTAAGCAACACAATGATGTTTTAAGCGAAGAGCCTGATGTTAGGATTTCCTCCTTATCAAAAGGCACCATTGATTTTTTAGATTCGTTAGGTATATTTTCTGAAATATTAAAAAGAAGAGCCACACCCTATTCACTGTTATCTGTTTGGGAAAAAAATTTTACACCCGTACAATTTAGTGCCAAAGAAATTGCCCAAGACTATTTAGGATTTATGGTTGAAAATGACATTTTGCAATCAAGCTTAAATACATTAATTGCTAATATCATCAATATTGATGTGTTTGATCATTGTGAAATAATAGCAATTAATGAATTCGCCTATAAACATGGCGTCAATATTACATTGAAAAATCAATCATCTGAAACTTTAACGATTGATTCTAAATTAGTCATTGGTGCTGATGGAGCTCAGTCCTTTACACGTAAACTGGCCTCGATTTCCTCACACGGTTGGGACTATCATCAATCCTGTATGTTGCTTATATGCAAAACAGATAGCAAACAAAACAATATTACTTGGCAAGAATTTACCCCTAATGGTCCAAGAGCTTATTTGCCATTGCACGATGACTGGGTATCTTTAGTTTGGTATGATGATTCAAATACTCTCAAATCTTTAAATGAACTTAATCTCAATACGCTTAAAGTAAAAGTTATGTCGGCCTTCCCTAATCAAATCGGTAACATTACGATCTTCAAAAAAGCACTATTCCCTTTAAGGAGAATGCATGCAGATCATTACTTTAAAGGTGCTGTGGTTCTAATTGGTGATGCTGCGCACACAATAAATCCACTTGCAGGACAAGGAGCCAATATTGGCTTTAAAGATGTAGAAATTCTTACTGAGATAATTGCAGAAGCCTTTCAAAATGGTTCAATGTGGTATTCTAATGAAATACTAAAAATCTATGAGCAAAAAAGAAAAAAAGAAAACTTACTCATGCAAACGACTATGGACATGCTTTATTTTACTTTTTCCAATAATTTTGGTCCATTAAAACTTTTAAGAAATTTTGCTTTTAAAAGAATTGATAGTCACATCCTTTTGAAAAAAATATTGCTTCATTATGCAATCAAGTAATCACGCCCTTCACTAGGGGAAGTATTTTATTTTAACGTTAAGCTACCAATTTTAATATCGCCGTCTCGTCCAAAATATAGTACGCTGTTGTAAATTTCTTGCTTGAAATCTTGACCTTTACTACCAATAATAACCGAGGTTCCTGCATACAAAGTGTCATAGACAATAATCTTTGCAGTAGACAGGCCATGAATATTGGCCTCTATGAACTGATATTGTTCTCTCAGTTCATCTATTTTCCTTAATAATTGATCACGTGAAAATTTTACACGCTGAATAATTCCGTTTTTTCCCCTTTCAGGTTCTTGAAAAATAAGCTTTATGAGTTTATCTAATTTTTGTTTTTCAAGTAAGACTTCATCATACTTTTTCTTTACAGCCATTTTTTTCTTGTCAGCAAAAAGATCTATCCCCACCTGTAAATGAGTAGGCAGTCCATTATTTGAACCAATTGAGCCTGCAGTAATGCGATGAAATGCAATCAGTTTACCTCCTCGTATGATCCCTGAATTGACACCTCTTTTTCCAACAATAATAGAACCACCTGCAGTAATATTACTACCTATTATAGAGTTTTCACAGTAAACAGATTTAGATGTAGTTATATTTGCATTTTCAATAAATTTTGCTTTGACATCACCATGGCAAATGATATTTACCTGCCTATTTAATATAGACTGTGAATCGCTAGCCCCGACAATACCTGCACTTGTTAATATATTACCTGATGCTTCTACAGTAGATAATCCTATCGTACCGTCAACAGCAACATCACCTGAAACTTTAACATTGATACCGTTTTGTAAGTCACCATTAATAACAAGTGCGCCTTCAAATTCGATATTTTGAGTTCCTATTCCCTCAAGATTGATTTCATGATACGGAACCACGCTCATTCCCAATCTATGTAAAATAGGTTTTCCTTCTGTTGTAGATATTAACAGATTAGGGTCTAATTCATCTATTTTAACTCCCTTCAAATCATCAGAAAAATAGATATCAGGATAACTCTCAGGCACGATAAATTGACCAGAAATATCAATACCATCAACGCCGTCATATTTAGGCACTAGGCGCATGATAGGCACATCTGATTTGATATAAGGGAGTTTTTTTAAACTAAATAAATCGAAAAAAGATTCTTCTTCCTCATCATTAAGCGTATCAAATGGTACTAATCCATCTACGTAACTTATAAAATGAGCTGGTTTGGCAGGTTCAGGTGGTGTTCCTGTTGCAATATTGGTAGGAGTACACTCTCCTTGATTAACTAATTGCTCAATTAGTTCTTCATTTAGGCCAAATACTATGTTCATCTCAACCATTTTTTGTTTTACATCATTTAGCTTTATCTTCAATCCGCCTTTAGCAGGAATAATTTCTAAAAATGCGTTCAATTTATCTGTAGAAATAGTAAGGTTAAATTTAGCATGATAAATGGTAGCAACTACCATTTGCGGGATAATGTTTTCGGCGGGAGTAATATGCTCAATGTTATAGCTTTGACATAACAGAATAAATTCTTTGACGTTTTCAGCATTTAAGTAATCCGAGTCATAACCTAGTTGCCTAAATTCTTCACTCAAACGCTCTATGGTCATTTTTTTTCTACAAGAAAAAATATCGTCAACCTCAATTAAAAGATCAACATTTAATCTAGCTTTAACGTGATTAGATTTTTCATCATAGTCGAATCTGAAAACTGAATATTCTTGCATTATAAAGTCCAGTTATAAATAAATACACATTGACATTCTATCGATTTTTTTTTGTCCTATTGACTAAAAGGCCTACTAGCAACATAAATAAAACTATAAACCAATTGATAAAATGTCCATATAGTGCGAAAAAAGTCACGCCATGCGTAGGCATAATTTTTTCGGTTAAAGTTCCGTCTTCAAACTGTGATAATTGGCTCAAAATTCTACCATCAGCACTTATAAAGGCTGTCACTCCATTGTTAGTAGCTCTAATAACTGGCCTTCCAAGCTCTACAGCTCGCATTTGCGCCATTTGCAAATGTTGCCATGGTCCAATTGAACGCCCAAACCAAGCATCATTACTAATTGTTACTATAAAATCTGTCTCAGCAGTAAAATTGGCCCTGAGTTGTTGACCTAAAATTATTTCATAGCATATCGCCATCAATAAGTTCTTTTGAGCCGCCACTAAATTATTTGATACATATTCACCCTGACTAAACGATGACATAGGTAAATCAAATAATGGTGCAATTTGTTTCATAAGCGCTTGAAAAGGTACGGTTTCTCCGAAAGGCACTAAATGATGTTTATAGTATCGATCAGATTGCCCTATTGCAGGAGTGTTTTGATCTGGTAATACATAAGGTTTTTTATTACCTAACACAATCGCTGCATTGTAAGATTGTCCATCGTTCCTTATATCAACAATTCCTGTAATTAATTGAGATCCTTTGTCATTTAACAGTCTATCAAACTGATACATAAAATCTTCAAGATATCTTTCTATGCTAGGTATAGCAGTTTCTGGCCAAATTATTAAATCACTTTTCCCAATATAAGGAGCTGTTAATTCGGCCGTTTTATCAAGAATTTCATTTAATTGTTCAGAATTCCATCGTAATTGTTGATCTATATTGGGTTGAACTAACGTAACTTTTAATTGTTTTTCACCCTCTGTAGAAAACCATTCAATTTTTTTCAAAATCAAAGGAATCATTACAGATAATAATACTACAAAAAACAATGGATTTTGTAAGAGAATTGTAACAATTTGCAAATTATTTTGTATTTTTGTTCGATTTGATTGAAATCGATTTACGCCTACCAGCACCAAACCACAAATTATTACAATTAAAAAGTCAATTCCTTCAACTCCTAATATAGGGGCATAATGAATAAGGGGCGTATTGATCTGAGAATAGCCTAACCTTAACCAAGGAAAACCTGTTAAGATCCAAGATCTTAAAAATTCGGTTAAAAACCAAAATACCGGTGAGAAAAATATCCACTTGCAAGAACTATTTTTTTTAAACAGACGATTGAGTAAGTAGGCAAATAAGGCAGGATAAATTGACAGATAAGCTATAAGTAAACCCACAATAGCGATATTTGCCAAAAACGGCATCCCGCCAAATCCAGCTACACTGACATACACCCAATGAATACCAAAACCAAAAAAACCTATCCCCCAATAAAAACCTATCCATTTACTTACTTTATAGCATGATTTGTTTAACAGGAGTAATAAGCCTGTAAAACTAACAAATATTAACATTCCATTAAAAGACCAATATTTGTCAAAAGGGGAAAAGGCAAGAACACCTACAGCACCAAATGCTATAGAAGCAATATATTTATATAGATTAGAATAGGTTAATTTCATAAGACATTCAATTTTTTGTTATTCAAGATGAGCTAAAGGGGCTACGTTGACATTTTCAGGTACAGTCACTTGCAATTGAATAACTCGACGATTATCAGCCGCAGTGACTTTGAATAGGTATCCGTCTATTTCCACTTTATCCCCTCTTTCAGGCAGGTGACCCATAGTTTGCATAATAAGCCCCCCTAAAGTATCAACATCATCGTCATTAAATGTCGTGCCGAATATATCATTAAACTCTTCTATATCTAGTAACGCCTTTACGCTATAGGTGTGCTTGCTTAATTGACGAATATTAGACTCTTCAATAGGATCAAATTCATCTTCGATATCCCCAACAATCAACTCAAGAATGTCTTCAATAGTAACAAGTCCCGCAACGCCTCCAAATTCATCTACAACAATCGCCATATGATATCTTGATGTTCTAAAATCTTTTAGCATACTGTCTACACGCTTACTCTCAGGCACTATTACCGCGGGCCGTAAGAGAGATTTAAGATCAAAGTTAAGGTTACTGTCTAAAGCAAACGGTAAAAGATCTTTAGCCAGTAAAATCCCTTCAATATGATCTTTATCCTCACTGATAACTGGAAATCTTGAGTGAGCAGATTGAGTGATTATCTGTAAGTATTCATTGAGCGAAAGATCTTGTGGAAGGGTGACGATTTGAGATCTTGGGATCATGATATCCCTTACGCGTTGATCAGCAATATCCATAACGCCTTCTAGCATATCATAGGTCTCAGGATCGATAAGACATTCAGATTTTGCCTCTTTGATGATATTTAAAAGTTCTTCTCTATCTTGTAGTGGCTTTTTAAAAAATTTTTTCATTACTTGTGCCACAAAACTTTGATTTACAGAATTGTCTGCTGTTAAATTTCTACTCGGAGGATGGTCATCTGACATAAATATTCCTTTTAGTTAGTTAAACGAAATAAGCATTTACGACAATATAATGCTTACGGTGATCAAATTCAATTAAGCTCATAGGGGTTAGGATACCCTAAAGTATGTAAAACCTCAATTTCTATAGCTTCCATCTCTTCAGCTTCTGCATCGTCAATATGATCATAACCTAAGAGATGCAGACAGCCATGGATTATCATATGTGCAAAGTGTTGTTCAAAGGATTTACCTTGCTCTAGTGCTTCTTCTTGCACTACATCTCTACAGATTATTAAGTCTCCAAGTAAGGGAATAGTAAGTCCTATATGAGTTTCAGCCGGAAATGATAACACGTTGGTTGGTTTATCTTTTTTTCTATAAAGCGAATTTAAAGACTGTATCTCTTCCTTTTCTACAATTCTAAGGGTTAATTCTGCATTAGGCTCAAAGAGGCAAAGAACTGCGCTAACCCATTTATTAATGTCTTCTTGAGAAGGGATTTTCTCTTTTTGCATTTCTAACGCATTTTGTATATCAATGTAATAAGTCGAGTTCATAAGCAAATTTAGGTTTTTATGAGTGTTAGAGTACGCTTTTTTGTTAATTGGCAGTGATTCTTATAACGGGTTATCTGTTTTTGCTTTCGTTTTAACTAAGGCTTTTTCTATTGCCTGTTTTTGTTCCCAATCTTCATAAGCATTAACAATCCTAGCTACAACGGGATGCCTTACTACATCTTCACTTTGGAAAAAATTAAAACTAATGTCATCTAGTTCACTTAAAACTTCAATCGCATGTCTTAGGCCAGATTTTTGATGTTTCGGTAAATCAATTTGCGTAATATCTCCTGTTATTACCGCTTTAGAATTAAATCCTATACGCGTAAGGAACATTTTCATTTGTTCTGGTGTCGTATTTTGGCTTTCATCTAAAATAATAAAGGACTCATTCAGAGTACGACCTCGCATATACGCAAGGGGCGCTATTTCAATAACACTTCTCTCGATTAGCTTTTCAACTTTTTCAAAACCTAACATCTCAAATAATGCATCATAAAGAGGTCTAAGGTAAGGATCAACCTTTTGCGCCAAGTCACCAGGTAAAAAACCGAGTTTTTCTCCTGCTTCAACAGCTGGCCTGGTCAATAATATACGTCTTATTTCCTGTCTTTCAAGAGCATCAACAGCTGCTGCAACTGCTAGGTAAGTCTTCCCCGTCCCAGCAGGACCAATACCAAACGTAATGTCATGTGTGAGAATATTATTAATATAAATTGATTGATTAGGTGTTCTGGGTTTAATTATGCCACGTTTGGTTTGAATATTAACTGCTTTACCATAATCAGGGGTATGCAAATGTGTCTGTTCAAGGACACCGGACTCTTTAATCGCAAGGTAGACATCTTCAATATCTAGGGAAGGTAAGTGACCTTTAATAGGAGCTGTGTCAACATACAATCCTCTTAATAATTTTACTACGCCAACTACAACAAAAGATTTACCTATTATCTTAAAGCGGTTATCACGTCGATTAATTTCCACACCCAATCTTTGTTCTATCGCTGTTATATGCATATCCATAGGCCCACATAAGACTTGAAGTCTATCGGTATCAGCAGGCTCTAAAAAAATTTCTTGTGTTGTTGTATTCAAGAATACTCCTAATTAAGCATACGCTAGATAATTTATTTAATAAGCTAAGTAATTATGTTTTAATTAATTCAGTGTAATCCACTTTAATTGAGTGTAAATCAACTTTAGTCATTAAAAGTCTATTGTGGAACAAATATCCCAACCCCTAATTCATTTTCTTTTCTTGTTCTTGCTATAACAGCAGAAGGTTTTTCGTTGATACGCAAGTCCATTTCATTTTCTATGCGAACCACTTTACCTTTGAGTGAATTGTTGAGGGCTTCAGTAATTTCTACATCAACAAACCGCCCTATCATATCAGGTGTTCCTTCAAAATTGACAACTCGGTTACACTCAGTACGGCCTGATAATTCCATAACATCTTTTTTAGATAGACCTTCAACTAGAATTCTTTCAATAAAGCCGACTTTTTGACGACTGAATTGCATCGCTTGCTGAGCTATACGTGTCTGTAAAAGATAAAGGCGTTGTTTTTTAGTTTCCTCTGGCACTTCATCGTTCATCTCAGCGGCAGGTGTACCTGGTCTTGCTGAATATACGAAGCTATAGCTTGTATCAAAATTCACATCAGCAATTAAGTCCATAGTTCGCTGAAAATCATCATCAGTTTCCCCTGGAAATCCAACAATAAAATCTGAACTGATAAGAATATCAGGTCTAACTTTTTTTAACTTTCTAATAATAGACTTGTACTCTAAAGCGGTATGACCACGTTTCATAAGATTTAAAATTCTATCAGAACCACTTTGGACTGGTAAATGTAGGAAATTCACTAATTCAGGTGTATCTTTATAAACCTCAATGATATCGTCAGTAAATTCTATAGGGTGGCTTGTGGTATATCTCACTCTATCAATACCATCAATAGCTGCAACTAATCTGAGTAATTCGGAAAAACGACAAATTTCTCCCTGATAAGTAATGCCTCGATAAGCATTTACATTTTGCCCAAGTAGGTTAACTTCACGCACACCTTGTTCAGCTAATTGCGCAATTTCAAATAATACATCATCAACAGGGCGGCTAACTTCTTCTCCACGAGTATAAGGAACAACACAAAAAGTACAATATTTATTGCAACCCTCCATAATTGAAACAAAGGCTGTAACTCCATCTGCTTTAGGTTCGGGTAATCTATCAAACTTTTCAATTTCAGGAAAACTAATATCAACAATAGGAGATGAAGTGCCTTTGACGTGATTTATCATTTCTGGTAAACGATGTAATGTCTGTGGACCAAAAACCATATCAACAAAGTGGGCTCTTTTTCTGATATTATCCCCTTCTTGAGAGGCTACACAGCCTCCAACCCCAATAATAAGATCAGGATTTTTTTCTTTTAGTTTACGCCACCTACCTAATTGATGAAATACTTTCTCTTGGGCTTTTTCTCTAATAGAACAGGTATTTAAAAGCAAAACATCTGCTTCATCTGGGTTATCAGTAAGCTCATAGCCATGAGTTGCAGATAGTAAATCATTCATTTTTGCGGAGTCGTATTCATTCATTTGACAACCCCATGTTTTTATATGTAATTTTTTACTCATTTTCAATTAGACTCTTTTAATCCCAATGGTTTGAATAGTGTTATCTCTGTCTGATAATCGTATAAAGTTAATGCTTTGTCTAAAGCACTTTACCCAAAGCTTCATTTAGCAAAAATCCGTTTAACAGATTTTGAACTTCTCTTAAATATTTAACAAAACAATTATATTCGTATTTTTCTATCATACAACAAATTGCTTGTTTTTTAAAATCTATTGCAATTCGTTCTTGAATTAAACTTCTACGAAACTATTAAAAATTTAGCCTTCATGACATAGGAAATTGACGTGACAATTAATAGATTCCGTTAAGCAAATCGTCTTATAACATAGTGGCTCTTTACATAAAAAAACTCATGATATGTAAATTCTCACAATGGCTTATCCATTGTAATTGGTTTAGCTTTAATTTTTAGTACAACTAACATGCATAATGATAGTAGCGCACCAAAACCAACCCCCATAATAATCGGTGTTATCTCAAAACTAGAGAAAATAGTAAAAATAGCTAACATAACTAACATTGAAAGGTTTTCTGTGAAATTTTGCACTGCTATAGCTTTACCCACACCTACCAATTTTTTTCCTTGATATTGAAATAACGCATTTATTGGTACAATAAATATGCCACCAAGAACACCAATTACAGTAAGAATTAAATAAATGCTCCATAACCCTGAATGAATATTCATCCACTCTTCTTGAGTAGGTATATGATTAGTCATAAGATAACTCATGTCTATCAGCATCATAATAACCACCAGTAATCCCATTGCAACACCAGAAGTTAAAGCCCACTTTATTTTTCCAAGTGTAATATATTTAGATGCAATAATTGAACCAAAGATTATTCCTATTGCCACTGCTGCGTTAAGTAAAGATGGAGTAGTTTTATCCGTTAACCCTAAAACATAAGGAACCCAGGCCAACATTAAAAATCTTAATGTGATCCCTGCTCCCCAGAATAAACCAGATCCAATTAACGTTACCCTCGAAACTTTATCCGAAAATAATACTATTAAATCATTTATGAAACGAAGAGTTTGAACCTTAGGTGACAACTTAATTCTCTCTACTAATATAGGTAAACTAGGTATGAATAGGTTAGCGATACAAGCCAGTCCATAAATGCTCACGCACAGGATAAAACAATATGTGACATTATTATCAGCAACAACTCCACCGATGATGGCACCACTTATGATAGCAAACAAAGTACTTGCCTCAATAAGACCATTCGCTTTTACTAAATGTTCACTTTTTACCAATTGGCTTAAGATCCCATATTTTGCAGGTGAATAAATTGCTGCGCCTAATCCTACCAGTAAATAGCCAATAAATGCATTCCCAATAACCAATATATAAAGTGCACCTATAAATTTTAACCCATTAGATATAAGCATTACTCGGCCTTTATCATAATTATCAGCAAAGCTGCCAACAAAAGGGGCTGTAATGACATAAACACTAACAAACAATAACTGAAAGACTGGTTCAATCCATGATTCATAATTCAAAGATTTAGCCAAAGACAAGACCGCAAACAGTAATGCATTATCCGCCAACGCCGACAAAAATTGAGCCACTGTAACTGCAAAAAGGCCTTTTGTTAAAAATCTTTCAGAATTTTTTTCATTTACTCCCTCTTTACCTACTTCAATATTCATACTAAATGCCCTCTTGGCTATAACAACAAAGCCTTCTGGTTTAATTTGACAAAATCAACTTTTCCCGAGCCTAACATAGGCATTTCATCTAAGTAATGTACATTTTTCGGAATAGCAATTTCAGGTAACCCATGGCTTTGAGCATTTATTTTTAATGCTTCTTTTGTCAATGTTTTATCTGTGGTGAAAAAGAGAATTCTTTCTCCTTTGCGTTCCTCTTTTAGGGCTACTGCAGCATGTTTACTTTCAGGGCTAATTGAAATTGCGATATTTTCAATAGATTCTAAAGAAATCATTTCACCAGCGATCTTGGCAAATCGTTTCACTCGTCCTTTAATTTGTAAATATCCATCTTCATCAATATGCACAATATCTCCAGTGTCATACCAACCTTTATCAATTCCGCCCTCTTCATTTATCATACATGGCTCTTCGATCACGCCAGGGGCATCAACACGTAAATACCCCTTCATGAGATTAGGTGCTTTAATGAATAATAATTTCCCTTCTGCAAGTCCTGGGACGTCTTGCAATCGATGTTCAATGAGAGGAAGCATACGGCCAATTGTATTTGCTTTATAAGCCATCGGTAAATTAATTGAGATCACAGGTGCGCACTCTGTCACGCCATAACCTTCAAGCACTCTGATACCAAATTTGTTTCGCCATATTTCTTTAGTTTTCTCTGTAAGCCTCTCGGCACCTGCAATAACATAGCGTAATGTAATCAAATCATATGGATGAGCAAACTCAGCATATTTTTGTAAAAACGTAGAAGTACCAAATAAAACAGTGCATCGTTTCTCGTATATGACTTCAGGTATTATCCTATAATGTAAGGGACTTGGATATAATACTAAATAACTACCACATAATAGAGGGGTAAAAAGACCAGCAGTCAAACCAAAAGCATGGAAAAGCGGTAGGCATGACATAAAACTGTCCTTTACCGTAAAATCAGCAACGGCTTTAATTTGCTCAACATTAGCTAAAATTGTATTATTGGTATGCACTACACCTTTAGGCACCCCCTCAGAACCTGACGTAAAAAGAATGACAGCCTCATCATCCCCCTTCATGCTATGAGCTAAGGAATTTGGAAAAAAAGTGTACAATGCTATTTTTAATTTATCTTTAATCGAGAGTTTATTTCTATAATCTTCTAGATAGATCCATCGAACCTCTCTTAACTCCATCACTAAATGCCCTAAGTCAGCTTTGTCAATGAATGCCCTTGAAGTAACTATAGTATCTATTTGTGCAGCTTTTATTGCTGATGTAATTCCTTGCACTCCTGCTGTATAATTTAACAATGCAGTGACTTTTGCACTCAAATTAGCCGCTAAAAACGTACTGGCCATTGCAATTGTATTTGGCAATAGTAGCCCCAAAGGCGCTTCAGTATTTGTCGATTTATTCAGAATTTCACTGACAGCAATAGAACGTTTAATCAGTCCCCTATAGGAAATAGGTGTATTATTTATATCTTCCATGATAGGACGGGCATATCCATAATTCTTCGCTTGTGCTAAAAATGATTGCCACAAGCTAATCGATGGTCTGACTGAAACTTTTGCATCCATCATAATTTGGTGTAATTTATCCCCTAAGATCATACGTCTTTCACTAGAACTGCCTACTGTTGGCATCTCAAGAGTTCTTGATGGCAATATATGAATAGTAATCTTGGGGAACCATCGAACTTTAACAAGTCCTTTTAGGTAGCTTGTTTTAGAAAATTCTGCACCTTCGATTCTGATAGGAACTATTTTTGCATCCGTTTTTGCCGCTATAAAACCCGCCCCATCATAAATTTTCATTAAACTACCTGTAACTGAGATACGGCCTTCTGGAAATATAACAAGAGGCTCCCCATTCGAAACCTCTTTTACCATTTGTTTAATGGCAAAAGGATTGTTATGATCTACAGGAAAAAACTTCATTTGATTTTTTAACCATTTCAGTGGGGCTTTTTCAAGGTAAGGAGAATAAATTGCAAACATAGGTTCTTTTGGCAAAAAAAGTGCTAAAAGAATGCCATCAAGCAAAGAGACGTGATTAGGCGTAATCACTATTTTTTTGTGCTTAAGCTCATCAAAATTTCCCTTAATTTCTATTTTAAATAAAAATTTAACTATTTTTTTTAGTATGGCTTTTAGAGTCATATTTACCTTGAGTATTTATTGTATTTTATATATATTTGTATCGTTTATTTGCTAATTATAAGTGTAATTTGATTTTAACGCTAATACTCTGTGCGACCAAATACTAACCTAATGATTTTCAAAGAAAATAGACTAATGTGATTAATTTCAAATTAATCTATTATATTGTTTTTAACTACTTAAACCTTTACCTTTATGAAACACTTCTTTATTTTGATTTTTTGTATTTTTCTCGTTTCTTGTTCTAACAAGAGTAAAAGATTTGAGCTTGTCCCTATCTCAAGCACTGCTAAATCATTCGATAATCTCCTATATACAGGTGCTTCATCTGATTTAAAAACACAATCAGCCAAAAAAGAATTATTAACTATTGCCCATAAAATTAATCTAAATGAAACTGGTGGGGATAGAAATAACCTGGTTTATTGGAATCCAAATGAGTCATTTCCATCACTTGGAATTGGCCACTTTATTTGGTATCCAGAAGGTTATCATGCTAGTTATGGGGATATGTTACCTAGTTTGATCGCTTTTTATAAACTGAACAATCGCAAAGTACCACCTTTATTAAATTCAAGGTATGCGCCTTGGTCTAATAAAGCTGAATTGGAAAAAGCTAGGCAGCGTGGTGAATTAGAGGAGGTGATCCAGTTTTTTGAGAACACCAAAGATGTGCAAATTGTTTTTATTTATAACAGATTAATCGCTTCTGTAGATAAAATGATTCAAAGCTCAGACAACCCAAGACAAATTCAAACGCAATTTAATCGCGTGCTGCAAACCAAAAATGGACTCTACCCACTGATTGACTATGTCAATTTCAAAGGCGAAGGCACGCAACCCATTAAAGAATATAACAATATCAGTTGGGGTTTGATGCAAGTACTGGAAGGAATGAGTGGTTCACAACCTGGTAAAAAGGCTTTATCAGATTTTGCTTCTAGTTGCAAAAGTGTCTTAGAAAACCGCGTTAAGAATCAACCTAGAGGAAAAAATGATGGTGTGTTTTTAGCTGGTTGGAAAAAAAGATGTGACACTTATGCAAATGCACTTTATTTATAACTTTTATTTCGTTATAAATAATTATTGCTTGGTTTAATGTTAGTGGCGAGAAAAGTTTACATAACTATTGATTAACTTCTCGCCATTGAAAGGCAAAGTATTTTTTTCTATAGTGCCAACTTTTAATTTAGCAACTTGAATTCACAAACAAGTGCTCAGGTAGATTATGGCCAAGGATGGATTGAAACAAGAAAATTTGAACAGCCACTTTCAGCTTAATCGATTAGAGCACAGGAGTTTCACCCGCCCTCTCTCACAGAACCACACGTGACACTCTCGCGTCATGTGGCTCTTCTAGCTCAACCTCACTTGTGCTATGTTTCCTTTTGTGCTTTTATCATTAATTCTAATGACCAATGGGCAAAAAGTCTTCTTCGTGCAACATGTGATTTTATCTCAGAAAGTAATTGGTATGTTTTCATCTTCTTGCCTTTGAGTTTCTTGCTCTTTTTCATCAGCCAGAGTATAAGACGTGTATCAAGTGTCTGCCATATGCCTCTTAATTCTGATGGATAGAACTTGCTATATTAATTTATTATCCCATGTAAATAAGGATTAATCATTTTAGCCACTATGTTTAAACCTTTTGGAAGCATCGCTTGCCAAGGAAATGATTTGATTTTCCCTTTTATCGCTTTCTTTGCTTTGTTGCTTATGGCTGGAAGAAATGAGGTAAAAGTCTCATTAGTGTATTTATTAACGCTTCTTCTTCGCCTAAAAGTGAACCCTAGAAAATCAAATTGATTGTTTGCCATATCCTTATTAATCTTAGGATTACAGCACACAATTTTCGTTTTCTCAGAGTGTAATTCTAATTTGCAATAAAGGATTCTTTGGTTTAGCTTTCCTAATACTTCTTTGGCTTGTTGTTCTGATACACAATGAATTATTGCATCATCAGCATAGCGTTCAAATGGTAAGTGCGGATACTCTCGTTCTAACCATTTATCAAATGCAAAATGTAGAAATAGGTTTGCAAGCAATGGACTGATTACTCCACCTTGTGGTGTCCCTTGTTCTCCCTTCTTAATACTACCATCAGGAAGTACAGTGTCTGCTTTTAACCATCGTATTAAGACTAACCTAACCCATTTAGGTGGATGTTGGCTGTCTATTGCTTTTATCATGAGTTCGTGATCAATATTATCAAAGAAGCCTTTGATATCTAAGTCAATTACCCATTTGTATTTGAAGCAATGCTTTCTCGCTTGTTCTACAGCACAATGAGCTGATTTTCCTGCTCTATATCCAAAAGAAGAATCATGAAATTTTGCATCCCATTCTTTTTCGATATTTAGCTTCACCCTCATTTGTGCCACTCTATCCGCTACCGTAGGTATCCCTAAAGGGCGTAGTTTTCCATCTGACTTGGGAATTTCAACACGTTTGACTGCGGGTGGGAAGTAGGTGCCTGAACTGAGTCTATTCCAAATCTTATATAGATTCTTTTGTAGATTCTGTTCAAACGTTTTAATACTGATATTATCAATACCAGGGGCACCATTATTCTCCTTTACAAGTTGCCAAGCTGTTAATACGTCGTTCCAATTAATTTCAAAGGGTTTTGTTCTATTCAATTATTTCTTCCTCAGTAATTTGATTTGTCTAATCTCTTAAAACCGAGCTAGTCACCTCCTTCGCTCCATATTCATTACAAATACTTCATCACTAATACAAGGCAATCTGCCAATGCACTTTGCTTCGTTACTCTCAGCTTACAGAGGGATCTGCTTATGCCTTCTCACTTAACATCAAAGTTCATCTTCCTTTGTTCCACACTGGAGCCCAAAATAAGATCCTGCTATCTGTATGCCGGTGAGCCTCCCAATCCGTTATTGCAAGTCACGATTGGGTTTGTTAATGCGTCGACCCTATGAACGCAGTTTTGACATCACAATTATAAGTAACGACACTTCATCAGTGGTTCATTTTCATTCAGCTTATTACTCCACATCTGACAAATTTTTTTTATTGCCTTTTAAACTCCACGCTCACCACGATATCTCTTAAATAACGCAGCTGGAGCCGATTTAGCACCTGCTCTTTCCAGCCGATGCTGGAGGGGCCTACCACCATCTTAGATAAAGTATGTTAGCCACCTAATAGCTAACTTCACAGCACACAATCAATAACTTATAAGATCCATCGAATGACTAACAGAAAGTGATAATGCACGCTTAATACGTTCACGATTACTTGACATTGTATTAGATGTTTTTGCTGAGAGAACGGGCGGTCATACAAATTTTATTAATCAGCGCGATGAAAGCTATCTTGTTTCAGCTATTCAAGAAGTGATCTATCATCGTCAATTTACTGATGCGCTAAGCAAATATGTAGAAGTAAATCAGTGGACTTATACACGTTTTATCGATCTAATATATCAAAGTATTTAATTATCAAGAAAACTGCGAGGCAGTCCGTGCTTACATCTCTGCCCTAAAGGGCATGGTTTTACGCACTTTTGATAAAAATCACGAAGATGTCTTTTCTCTCGATGCCAGCCAATATTAGCAACAAGATAAAACCAATAATCCCAGATTGATGAAAGTATGGAGATAATCCTAAATATTTACGAAGTAAATGATAAGATGTCCAACTTTTAAAAGGAGTTAACTATATGATAAAAAAGAAAGAAAAAGCACCAGCAATTCGCTCATCAGCTGCTGAATATCTCATCTTTATAGCTGCTAGCGGTGAGGGTGGTGTTGAGACCATTTATGCGGATGAAGATGTGTGGCTCACCCAAAAAATGCTAGGTACGCTATATGATGTAGAGACGAATACCATCAATTATCACCTAAAAAACATATTTTCTGACTGTGAGTTGGATGAGAATACAGTTATTCGAAATTTTCGAATAACTGCTAGGGACGGTAAAAGCTATAACACCAAGCACTATAACCTTTCTGCTATTATAGCTATTGGGTATAAAGTAAACTCCGAACGCCAGTACAATTTCGCAAATGGGCAACGGGTATTATTAAAGAATATACCATAAAAGCCTATGTTATGGATGATGAGCGTCTAAAAAATGACGGCACCATTCTTGGGAAAAAATATTTTGAAGAACAGCTGGAGCGTATTCGCGAGATACGCTTATCAGAACGTAAATTCTATCAAAAAATTACTGATATTTATGCAACTGCTATTGATTATGATGTCTCGGCTCAAGTGACCAAGCGTTTTTTTGCCACAATTCAGAATAAATTACACTGGGCTATTCATGGGCAAACCGCTACAGAAGTCATATACGCACGCGAAGACGCCGATAAAACCAATATGGGACTGATAACATGGAAGGATTCCCCACGAGGTAAAATTCAAAAATTTTATGTGAACGTTGCTAAAAATTATTTGAATCAAGATGAAATGGCGCAGTTGCAACGTCTGGTCAGTGCCTATTTGGATGTAGCTGAAGATATGGCACTACGGCAAATACCAATTACTATGAATGATTGGGAAGATCGTATAAACCGTTTTATTGCTGCCACAGATAGGGAAATTTTACAGGATGCTGGCAAAGTGAGTGCCGAAATTGCCAAAACTCACGCAGAAAATGAGTTTGAAAAATATCGTATAATTCAGGACCGTTTGTTTGAATCCGATTTTGACAGGGAAATAAAATTGCTTGAGCAACAGCATTTGAAGCAGATAGGCTCGGGAGATGAGAATGAATGCAAATCAAGGGATGTAACATATGAAGGTTGTTATGATAATGTTAATAGAGAGCTTTGCATAAGTGTATAAATTGTCATCACATGGAAAAAGTGGTGTAAATTCATACCAAAACGCTGTTATTTTGCATATGATTTGTTTATTTTTAAAGCATGACCTGATTGCTAAATATGCGAGTTCAAAATTCATATAGAAATTCAAAGGTTTCTATAATGCCGATTATTCGGTCATTTAATTTTTTGGTGCTCAGTAAAATGAACACCATATTTTGTCATGTTCCATTCACTACAAAACGCCACACATTAAAGCGTAATACTCAACTCAAGTCGCTGTATTATAATCACTTTAAATTTCTCATTTCAAATTATACTCACCTTTGTACTCACTTTGGTAATTGCTGGGGAAGCTGTTATGCATGGGTTAAATTTAATTATAATACAGATAGATAAAATTTCATGTTTGACGTGGATGAGAATACGCAAGGGTATTATAATTGGTCGTTAACAACACATTCATAGTTACTTATTTAGGCGTTATTTTTTTGGGAGGATTACAGTGCGTAGTTGATTTTTTATGTTCAATTTAGTTATTGAAGTAGATTCACTATTCCCTATGGTGTTTTGGTATAATATATGGGTAAAGTATTGATTAGATATTGTCAGTCATAGTACTTTGGTTGGCTACAGTCAGAATGTAGTTTTTTATTGAATCACTTATTTGGTCTATGTTGTTAATATTAAAGGTGTGTTGTTGAGTGAATAAATATGTAATTTCTAATAGTGAAGGGCAATTTCAAGAAAATTCGAATGAATTAGTTATGTTAAATAAACTTGGAATTACAAGTTTAGATGAGATTAATACAGTGGAAATGGTCTTATTAGAAACTTTATATTTAGAAATTTTTGAAAATCAATTTCCTGTCAATAGTCGAATCAATATTTCTATGATTAAAAATTGGCATAGGCTCTGGCTTGGAAATGTTTATGATTGGGCGGGTAAAGAAAGAACAGCTGATATTAGTAAAGGTGGTTTCTTGTTTGTTTCATGTTCACAGCTACAAAAACTGCTAAATGAATTTGAGAAAAAATTTTTGGCGATTTATACACCATGCACTAAAATGAATGAGGATTTATTAATTGAAGCGCTTTCTATAATACATGTGGAATTTATTTTAATACACCCTTTTAGAGATGGAAATGGGCGTATATCAAGACTATTAGCAGATGTCATGTCGGTACAGGGAGGTAAAAAACCTCTTGATTATCAATACTGGGAACAAAATAAGGATGAGTACATTTCTGCAATTCATTCTGGACTATCTGGTAATTACTATCCCATGAACTATTTAATAAAAAAAGCATTGAAAATTATTTAATATTTTTTGCTTAAGTTAATTAAAATTTTCCGAACTGGCTATGCCAAAAAGTGGGTAGGTAAAAATCACCTTATAAACTATTCGCTTAATCATCTTTAATTTACGTAGCCAATCGTAAATGAGCATATTGTTTACGTTTATCTTCGAAGGAAGAAGCTAATTTTTCTGATGAATGACCTGTTTCTAGTGCAGTAGAAGTAGTTACAGAGCGTAAAATTTCCACTCTAGATGGTTTTATATATGTCTCTTGCTTTTTGTCGCTATTCATATGATGTCTCCTATAATGATTTAATTATACACAATTTTTTGCAGAATAAATTAAATTATTTACTTCATAGTATGAAAAAATTACTACAAAAACAACTGGGATGAAATTATTTTTAGAGGAAATTCATATCATTTAACCTGGTTAGTTGACTAGATTGCTCTATATATGATTACAGGAAAATCAGACCATTATAGTAATATCCGATGTAAAAAAATGATAGTCAACAACTCCTTAATATGGTAGTTTATCAATATTGCATTTTACGGCGGTAGTCGCCGTAAAAAATAGGAAAAGTAAACTAAAGAAAGGATTTGGTGTTTATCAATGATAAGTCATCCTAAGCACGGAACGATGAAAGTCTCTTATAAGCAGTCACTTAAAACTCTTTTGCCTTATGGCATGTTAGCTACAAAGAAATGGCTTGTGGAGCAAGGTTTGAGTGCGCATGCGGTAGATAATGCTGTCAAAACCGATACGTTACTGCTACTAGCTACAGGTGTTTACAGTCAATATTCCCTAGAAATTACTTGGGAAGGCGTAGTTGCTTCTATGCAGCATATGATGAATAAGGATCTAGAAGAACAAGTTCCGCCTGTTGTAGTCGGTGGGTTGTCAGCACTGTCTATATCTGGTTTTGCGCAATATTTGTCGTTAGGAAATACGCAGCAAATTCATTTGTATACAAAGGGAAAGCTTCCTTCCTGGCTTCATAGACTGTCATTACCAGTAAAATTCAAGGGACATAGTACAACTAAACTTTGGGCCGATGGTTTATCAAAAGATAGAGCGCTTGTTAAACAGTATAAATGGAGAGAGGAATTACCTCCAGTTTATATTTCATGCCCTGAAAAAGCTATATTAGAAGTGCTAGTGGATTTACCTGAAAGTGTATCATTTGAGCATGCTGATGAACTCATGCAGGGATTGGTGAATTTATCACCTAGAAAGCTTGATATATTATTAAAAGCGTGTAAAAGTGTAAAGGCTAAACGCTTGTTCTTTTGGCTTGCAAAACGCCAAGCTTATTCTTGGTTTGATAAGTTAAATGTAGAAAATTATGATTTAGGCTCAGGTAAACGTGTTATTGTTAAGGGTGGCAAGTTGGATAAAGAGTATCTAATAACAGTACCTGAGCATACAGCGGTTGGAACTAAAGGATGAGTTCATAGGTGAATAAAAATACTATTTATTACAAACAGGTAGAGCTTTTGATACGGGTGTTGCCTTTCGTTGCGAAACAAAAATGCTTTGCTCTCAAAGGTGGTACAGCAATCAATTTATTTGTTAGAGAGTTTCCTCGTTTATCGGTCGATATTGATTTAGTGTATCTTCCAATGAAGCTTCGTGATGATGCATTGTTGGAAATTTGTGAAGCGCTTGATGCTATTGGTCTGGATTTAAAAAAAGCGTTTAAAGATGTTGAGCTAACGGAAGCTTATCGTTCAAAACAAGATACACTTAGGTTGATTGTTGCTCGTAATGGTGTACAGGTCAAGGTAGAACTATCACCTGTATTGAGAGGCACTGTTTATAAACCAAAACTGATGGAAGTTTGCACATCCGTAGAAGACGAATTTGGTTATGTTGAAATGCCCGTTGTTGATCTCGCTGATCTATATGCTGGGAAGATATGTGCGGCATTGGATAGACAGCATCCAAGGGACTTATTTGATGTAAAGTTGCTTTTGGACAATGAAGGGCTAACAGATGAAATTCGTAAAGCATTACTCGTTTATTTATCATGCCATAATCGGCCAATGGCAGAATTACTTAGTCCTAAATTTAAGGATATTACTGCCACTTATGAAGGTGAGTTTATCAACATGGCTAAGATGGATGTCTCGTTGGCAGAATTAGAAACTGTAAGATTACGCTTGGTAGAGCTCATTCATCTGGAACTGACTGATAGTGAAAAGTCTTTTTTGCTATCTTTTAAAAATAGAAAGCCTTATTGGTCGTTACTTGGTTTGAAAGGAGTTAGTGAGCTTCCTGCAATCAAATGGAAACAAGTCAATTTGGCAAAAATGTCGAATGAGAAGCATATGTTAGCTCTAGAAAAGCTAAAGAATGTTCTCGGGATATGATTTCTAAAAAATAGATATTTATATTTCGTTGATTATCGAGTAGAGCGCAGGAACCGCCCCTACACCCTCTCACAGAACCGTACGTGAGCCTCTCGGCTCATACGGCTCCTCTAACCTAACCTCTAGTTTGCTAGGATAATTCAATTCCTTTTTGATTGCATTAGATGCCAATGAGCAAAAAGTCTTCCAAAGCGTGGACTAGATTTTAACTCTTCAATCAGCTTATAGGTTTTAGTTTTCTTACCCTTATAGCGTTTTCTTTTCCTCATAATCCATTTGACTAATCGTCCGTCAAGGACGTGCCATATGTCTTCAAGTTCTGATGGATAGAATTTACTATAATAGTTAATAATGCCTCTGATATAGGGATTGATTACTCTCGCAACATTATCCAGCCCTTTTGGTAGTAGTGCTCGCCAATTAAAAGCCTTGATTCTTTGCTTGATTGCATTTTTCTTTTGAGCGCTGACAGCTGGCAAGAACCCTGTAAATACTTGATTAGTTCTTGAATTTATTGCTCTTCTACGTCTAAAAGTAAACCCTAAAAAGTCAAATTTGTTGTATTTTGCGTGCTTATTTGTTCTCGCATCACAATTTACTATTTTTGTCTTCTCAGGGTGCAACTCTAACTTACAATTACTCAGTCTTTCTTTTAGCTTATCTAATACCAATTTAGCCTGGTTTTCTGATGTGCAATGAATGATTGCATCATCTGCATAACGTTCAAAAGGTAAGTTAGGGAACTCTCTTCCCAACCATTTATCAAAAGCATAATGCAAGAAAAGATTAGCTAATAGTGGACTAATGACGCCCCCTTGAGGTGTGCCACGTTCTCCTGATTTTATACTCCCATCAGGATACATTACATCTGCTTTTAGCCATCGTACAAGGGCAAGTCTAACCCATTTAGGGGGGTGTTTGTCTATTGCTTTTAGCATAAGGGTATGATCAATATTATCGAAAAAGCCTTTAATATCTAAATCAATTACCCACTTATGCTTGTGGCAATTGGAGCGCGCTTGCGCTATTGCATCGTGTGCCGATTTACCCATTCTATAACCAAAGGAAGAAGGATGGAATTCTAAATCCCATTGTGATTCTATCTCTAGCTTTACAGCCATCTGCGCAACTCTATCTCCTACAGTAGGTATGCCGAGCGGACGCATCTTGCCATCAGATTTTGGTATCTCAACACGTTTGACGGGTGGTGGAAAATAGGTGCCTGAACTAAGTCTATTCCAAATTTTATACGGATTTTTCTTTAAATTCTGTTCAAAGGCTTCGACACTAATTTTATCAACACCTGCAGAACCTGCATTTCCTTTCACTCGTTGCTATGCTTCTTGTACTTTCCATTTACTGATTGTAAAGGGTTTTGTTTTGTTCAATTATTTCATCCTTTTACTTCAAGTTGTCTAATTAAGCAAAACTAGGTTAGTTGTCCCCTTCACTCCATTTTCATTACAGAAACTTCATCATTACTACGAGACAATCTGCCAATGCGCCCTTCATCGCTATTTCGTCTTACAGGTTCTTCGCTATAACTTTTCGCTTAACATTAGGGCAACATCTTCCTGAGTTCTCTATTTGCGCCAGTAGTAATCTCCTGCCATCTATATGCCGGTGAGCCAACTAAACCGTTATTGCAAGTCACGTTTAGCTTTGTTAATGCATGTTATACGAGCACGCAGTTTTGACATCACGGTTGCACTTAACGACACTTCATCAATGGTTCATTTTCATTCAGCTTATTACTACACATCTGACAATTTAAATATTACCTTTTAACTCCACGCTCACCACGATATCTCTTAAATAACGCAGCTGGAGCCGATTTAACACCAACTCTTGCTAGTCGATGTTGATGGGCCTTTCATCATCACAAATAAAGCATACCAATCTCCTAATGATTGGTTTCACAGCACACATCGAGTAGAACA